>NZ_JBFGYC010000328.1:0-4628 GCF_041587635.1 Pontibacterium sp.
AATATCGCCCTGCGCCAAAACATTGACAAGCTTGTCCGCCTTTTCTTTCAGCAGACCCTCAAAATGCTCAACTCCACGGAGATTTTCTACATCGGCCATAAATCAACCTTACGCTCAACTAGCCTAAACGCTCAAAAATCTTATCGATCTTTTCCTTCAGCGTTACAGCCGTGAATGGTTTTACCACATACCCGTTCACACCCGCCTGAGCGGCCGCAATGATCTGCTCTCGCTTCGCTTCGGCCGTTACCATCAGCACCGGGATGTTAGATAAGTTGGGGTCAGAACGGACATGTTTGATCAACTCAATGCCAGTCATATTTGGCATATTCCAGTCCGTAATAAGGAATTCGATTCCCCCTTGTTTAAGAATGGGCAGTGCCGTCGCACCGTCATCTGCTTCAACAACGTTGGTCAGACCCAGCTCTTTTAAGAGGTTCTTGATAATTCGCCTCATTGTAGAAAAATCATCCACAACAAGTATTTTGATGTCTTTTTTCAACACCATTCTCCCATGACATACTTGCATTGCATTCGAGCTGAATGCCAAATACTGCAAATTTCGACGTGCTTGGTCAACAAGATATTATAGTAATGACGTTTAACGCCACTCCCCCAAACGGGATCTTAGCCGCAGAGCCGCCTGACTATGAATCTGGCTGACTCGAGACTCACTTACACCCAGAACCTGACCGATCTCTTTCAGATTCAGCTCTTCATCATAGTAGAGAGCGAGCACAAGTTTCTCTCTTTCCGGCAAATTATCGATTGCTTTTACCAAAGCAGACACAAATGCCTGCTCTTCAACCCGGGTATTAGGCCCTTCTCCTGCGGCTGCAACTTGCTCACCGGGATAATCGTCCTGTGGATTGAGCAATTCATCCAGGCTAAATAACCGGCTATCAACCGAATCTTTTAATAACGCATGATATTGATCGATCGAAACGCCCATTTCTTTAGCGACTTCAGAATCGGACGCATCGCGCCCAGTACGTGCTTCTACCTGCTGAATCGCTTCTGAGACCCGGCGTCCGTTACGATGTACCGACCTGGGCGTCCAATCTCCGCGGCGAACTTCATCAATGATTGAACCACGAATGCGGATACCTGCGTATGTTTCGAAGCTGGCACCTTTGGAGGGATCATACTTTGCGGCTGCTTCAAGCAATCCAATCATGCCTGACTGAACCAGGTCATCCAGAACGACGGTAGAAGGCAGGCGAGCCAACAGGTGGTGCGCAATACGTTTAACCAGCGGCGAGTACTGCTTTATCAACTCATCACTCGATGTGAATTGAAGCTGGTTATACATGCCACCCCTTTAATTACCTATCAGGCTAATTGCTGCGTACCAGACGCTCAACAAAGAATTCCAGATGTCCACGTGGCGTGTTAAGCACCGGCCAGGCATCTACTTTTGTGGCTAGCTGGCGATACGCTAGAGCCGCCTTACTTTTAGGAAATGCTTCTAAAACAGCGAGTTGCCGCTGCACTGCTTTTCGAACGGATTCATCATAAGGTATTGACCCCACATATTGAAGTGTTACCTCCAGAAACCTGTCCGTCACTGTTTGCAGCTTGGCAAACATGTTCCGACCTTCCTGCTCAGACCTTACCATATTCGCCAGAACACGGAAGCGTGTTGTTTGATAATCTCTGTTTAAAAGCTTCATCAAGGCATATGCATCAGTGATAGAGGTCGGTTCATCACAAACAACCACCAAGACCTCCTGAGCTGCGCGAACGAAACTGACAACAGATTCAGAAATACCCGCTGCGGTATCAATGACCAGAACATCAATTTCATCGGCAAACTCACTGAACGCGTGTATCAGTTCCGCATGTTCATGCACACTGAGTGTGGTCATCTCCTGTGTACCGGATGATGCCGGCACAATGCCGAAATAATCGTTGACGGGAATCAACACATCACGCAATGCACAGTCTCCAGCCAGCACATCGGAGATATTCATCTTGGGACTCAGCCCCATCATCACGTCGACATTGGCGAGACCCAAGTCAGCATCCATCAGCACCACGCGCTGCTCCAGCTGACTGAGTGCCAGCGAAAGATTGACGGAAACGTTGGTTTTACCGACCCCGCCTTTTCCCCCTGTGACAGCAACTACTTTTACAGGCCTTGCACTCATATCTGCTAATCCTACCTTCGCTACTCAGCCTGCATTAAATAGAGGGGGCACTCTGTTTCTGTCCCCTAACGCATTTTCAGACTGTGACTCCTGAGCCGTCAGCACTGCACGACTGACAAGATCACGTTTATTGCCGACACCAATGTCGTCGGGTATCCGCTGGCCATCGGCAGCATAGGCCACAGGCAGGCTTTTCTCGATTGCAAACGATAAAGCCTCACCCAAACTACCGGACTCATCCATTTTGCTTAAAACGCAGCCATTCAACCCTAGGCCTTTATATGCGTCATAGCCCTTTTCTATAACTTGACGCTGACTGGAACAGGACACCACTAACAGCTTCTTCATGCGCAGCGTCACGCTTTCAAGCATCTCCAGCTGTTGCTGGCTATGGGGATCATTGGCACTTAACCCTGCCGTATCAATCAATACCAGGCGTTTATTCCGTAAAGACTGCAGCACCTGCTCCAGACTATTGGCATCATCAACGACCCGCACCGGCACATCAAGAATTCGACCAAAGGTCTTTAACTGCTCATGTGCGGCAATACGGTAGGTATCAGTCGTGACAAGTGCGACACTCGAGCTTCCATATTTCAGCACGTAACGGGCAGCCAATTTACCAATCGTGGTCGTTTTACCTACCCCGGTTGGTCCTACGAAGGCAATCATTCCACCGCGTTCGGTGAACTCTTCGCCCATGACGGGCACCGATTCTGCGAGCCGTGCTAACGCGTTCTGCCATGCTTTATCGGCCGCCATACCCAATTCAACACCCGTCATCAGATGTTTTTGCAATCGCGAGCTCAGGCCAAGCGCATTGAGCTTACGTTCTAACGGAGATACCTGAGACTCAGACGGGGGCGGTATTTGAGTTTGCTTCTCCAACATCGCACGCAGCTGATGGATCTCTTGCTGCATAACTTGCAACGCGCTATCACCACCAGCAGGAGTAGAAACCGGAGCGAATGGAGAAACATCCAAGGCAGGTTCAGGTCTCACCATAGCAACGGGTGCTTCTGGCTCAGTGGGCCTTGCTCGCTGCCTTTCTTTCAGCGATGCCAGTATAGATTCAAGGTCATCATCCGCTTCGATTTGCTGGTTACGGTTACCCGTCACCGCAGGTGGAACCTCATCTTCCCGTTGAGCTGCGGCGATACGGGCCTTTGCCTTCTCCTTTTCAGCAATGAGCGGCGACGGCGAAGGCTGCCCCCCTTTACCTGTCAGTAGACGGATCTGCTCATCGCGACGCTTTTTACGCGCTCGATCACGCTTAAATTCAACCTGAGCAGCTTCATATTCATGTTCATGGGCCGCAACAACTTCCACACCACCGGCGACACGACGATTAGAAACGATCACCGCATCGGGACCTACTTCCTCACGTACCCGCGCCATAGCCTGACGCATATCGGGTGCAAAAAATCGTTTAACTTTCATAACCCACCTATCTATCAGCGGCCTTTAAGATATCAGCTCCTAAACGCCCTGCTGCCCCCCTACTGTCGCGACAATAGTGACCCGTTTACTCTCAGGGATCTCCTGATAGGACAACACGTGAATATGGTGATCGCCATAACGTACAAACTTAGCCATCAACGGACGCACCGGCGCTGCCACAAGCAGTATGGACGGTCTTCCGCTCATCTCCTGCTGCGCAGCCGTTGCTGCCAGCGACGCCTGCAAACGCTCGGCCATTCCTGGCTCCAATACCAAGCCACCGTCTTCACCTTGCTGCTGCACGGATGACAATAGTAACTGTTCAAGCTGAGAATCCAGTGTAATCACCGGCAGCTCCAGCTCGGCACCATTGATGGTTTGCACAATCAGCTTGGCCAGTGCCACTCGCACCGCAGCGGTCAAGGCAACCGGATCTTGTGTCCGTCCGGTTGCGTCGGCCAGTGTCTCTGCCACTGTCCTGAAGTCTTTCAAAGGCACCTGTTCCATCAACAGATTCTGCAGCACCTTCAACAACACACTGACAGATAATTTGCCCGGCACCAACTCCTCAACAAGTTTTGGCGATCCTTTCGACAACATATCCAACAGCTGCTGCACTTCTTCATGCCCCAGCAGCTCATGCGCATTACTTTGTAACAACTGGTTCAGGTGCGTCGCCACAACGGTCGAGGCATCTACAACGGTATAACCCAGCGATTGCGCATGCTCTTTCTGCGCCTGCTCAACCCAGACAGCATCAAGGCCAAACGCCGGATCTTTCACCTCTATCCCTTGTAACGGGCCAAATACCTGCCCGGGGTCAATCGCCAGCTCCCGATCGGGGTAAATTTCCGCCTCTCCGACCACAACTCCCATCAGCGTGATGCGGTAAGCACCGGGCAACAGGTCCAGGTTATCCCGTATATGTACCGAAGGCACCAGAAAACCCAGGTCCTGCGACAACTTTTTCCGCACCCCTTTGATCCTGTTCAGAAGCTGCCCGCCCTGCATCTTGTCGACCATCGGAATCAGGCGATA
>NZ_JBFGYC010000329.1:0-4625 GCF_041587635.1 Pontibacterium sp.
CAGGCCGAGCTGGCTGAGAATTTCATCACTTCTCTTCAGTTCATTGCTTGCTGCCAGCTTCAGTTGTGCTATTTCTGCCGTACTTAGGTTCAGGTTTGCACTGATCCATGCTGTGATGCTCATCAATCAGCCCCGTTTAACAATGTCGGCGTTGTCGTCATTGCCGCCTTCCTTTGCATCGGCGCCCAGGGAACGGATTTCAAATAGGAAGCCCGCTTCGCGGTTACCTGCACGGTAGATATACGCATGTCCCCAAGGATCTTGTGGTAGTCCATCTCTCAAGTAAGGACCACGCCAGTTTGGGAGGTCTGATTTTTCAAGTTGAGTAAGGCTTTCTGGCGGTCGTCCGACATCGAGCATATATGAATCAATGGCGGTAGCCAGCATATTGGTTTGGGTTTTTGCGACCTGTATTTTGGAGGAGCCTACCTTATCAAACAGCTGGGGCGCTACGAGTGAGGCGAGCAACCCAAGAATGACCATGACGATAAGGAGTTCAATCAGAGTGAATCCGTTTTGCCTCTGGGGGGGGTGTCTAGCTGTTAGTGATGTAGGGCAATGTGAACGCATCTTGATTGACTCCAGAAGCTTGATGAATAGATTAGATAGTCGAGAATTGAAAGAAATTGCTTTCGCATCGATTTATGAATAGCCGTTGCTAAACGAGTTGAATGCGGGTGACATGCATATGCAATATGCAGCCGCTAATTGGTATTAATCGTATGGAAACGATTTA
This sequence comes from Pontibacterium sp., assembly GCF_041587635.1. Taxonomy (NCBI): domain Bacteria; kingdom Pseudomonadati; phylum Pseudomonadota; class Gammaproteobacteria; order Oceanospirillales; family Oceanospirillaceae; genus Pontibacterium; species Pontibacterium sp. The sequence continues at coordinate 737 of NZ_JBFGYC010000329.1, forward strand.
ATACCAATTAGCGGCTACAGAAAATGCATTTCATGTGTTAATCAGGTAAATATTTTACCAGATACCGCGTGTATCGACGATCATGCCTTCGGGTTTGGTCTGGTCCTTAAAGCCACGATGGTCTACTAGCAAGACGTGTATGTCAGCAGTTGCAACTGCTGTGTTTGCCAGGACTGCCTTTCCTTCCATCGAAGTGGGCAGTTTCTCGATGTTTGGCTCAATTACCAGAACCTCACCCGGATGTATTTCGGCTAGCTGCTGGGTAATATCAAGCGCAGGGCTTTCGCGCAGGTCGTCGATGTCAGCCTTAAATGCCAGACCATAACATGCAATTTTGACATCAGCTGCAGTCTTGTGTGGGTTCTGCTGCAAAATTTTACCGACTCCCTCAGTGACTTTGGCGATAACCCATTGAGGTTTGTGATCATTCACTTCACGGGCGGTACGAATCAGGCGAGCTAGTTCAGGTGTTTGGCTAACTATGAACCAAGGGTCCACTGCTATACAGTGTCCACCTACGCCAGGGCCCGGTTGCAGAATGTTTACACGTGGGTGACGGTTTGCTAAACGTATCAATTCCCATACATCTATCGCTAAGTCATCGCAAATCAGAGAGAGTTCATTGGCAAAGGCTATATTTACATCGCGGAAGCTGTTCTCTGTGAGTTTAGCCATTTCTGCGGTGCGAGCATTTGTCACTACGCACTCACCTTCAACGAACGTTTTATAAAGCGCTACCGCAGTGTCAGAACATTTTGGTGTCATGCCACCGATTACGCGGTCGTTTTCGACCAGTTCACGCATCACATGGCCGGGCAGAACGCGTTCTGGACAGTGAGCAATGCGAACATCAGAGTCTTCACCGGCGTCTTGCGGGAAACTTAGATCCGGACGAGCTTCGGCCAGCCATATAGACATTCTTTCAGTTGCACCGACCGGCGAGGTGGACTCCAGTACTACCAGATCACCGGTTTTCAGTACTGGAGCGATCATACGGGATGCAGATTCGATATAGCTAAGGTCCGGCACGTGATCGCCGTTGTCGGAGTCCTTTTTAAACGGTGTTGGTACAGCGATGAGAAATGCATCGGCTGCTTCGGGTTTCAGAGTGGCCCGCAGATATCCTTTGGCGACTGCTGTACTCACGACACCGTCGAGTTCTGGCTCAATAATGTGGATTTCACCCTTGTTGATTGTATCTACAACATGAGGGCTCACATCAACACCAATCACATTGACTTTACGCGAAGCAAATACGGCTGCCGTTGGCAGGCCAATGTAACCAAGCCCAACGGTTGAGACAGTTTTAAATTCCATTTGTCAGAGCGACCTTGTAGAAAGTTAAGGAAATCGGTTAATTGTACCTAAGCTCGGGGGGCGACAGAAGATCATGGACTTCTAAAGTTTTCATCTTTGTGTACCAACTTCAGTGTGAGCGAAATCAGGATAAAGAGTACAGCGTAGCTGCCGGCCATCAAGCAGCTAAACAGGAGTAGTGACATTTCTGCGCTCCAGCCGGCATAAACGGCAACAACGAACGAAGGGATGACGCAGGCGAGACGCACTAGATCCCAGAGGAAGAGCCAGTGTTGTTTATGTATGACATTTAGTGTGGTGGATAGAGGTGACATGACAAACTGACCAATAAAAAAAGGCGTGAGAATAAGAATGTACTCCCCTGCAGTGTGCCAGTCACCGCCCAACAGTTTCGGCATAAGCTCAGGTGCCAGAAGGCCAATGATCAGCAACATCGGCGCGCCAATAATTAGAAGCCAGCCTGCTGAACGAAAGAAGAGTGAAGCGGCATCATAGGTATTCTGGTTGAACCTGGATGCCAGTTCAGCTGTGTACCCCTGAGCAACGGACTGACCCATCAGTGCCATTGGTGCTGCGATGATTCGTTGCGCCATAAAGTAGAATCCTGCTGCGGTTGGTGAATACAGTGTGGCCAGTAAGATGGATGGTGACTGCATTACCGCCACATTCAGCAGGGCTGTGGGGGTTGAAATAAGAGGGAAGCGCCAATATTCGCGTAAAGCGTTATAGGTGTTTTTTAATCGGGGTTGGCTATTGTTAGCACTATTTTCCAGGCGTGAAAATTTACGGAAAATATTTGTTATGCCTGCAAACCGACCGATTAGATCGCCAATAATAAGGCCAATCTGAAGCATGCCGATCATGGCGAAGAAAAGCTGGCTTGTTACTTGAGCTGATGCTCGGTAAAGGCGTGTTTTAGCAACATCACTTACTTTTTCCATACGTACAGCCCAATTTGACATCAGATTGTATAGAGCAAGCCCGAGTCCGACAAGAGGTAGCAGTATGGTATATGAGCCTAAAAGTGATGAAAGTTCTAAGTGCATCCAGGTGATGCAGGCTAGTGTAAATAGAAGTGTTAATACTAGAGCGATAGAAGTGGCGCCTAATGCCAACTTGTGGGCTGTTTCGTGTTGTTCTGGAAGGTATACGGCTTGTTCATAACGTAAGCACATGACTGTTCCCATCACGGCTGAGATGCTTACAAAAAGAGCAAGCATCCCAAAGCTGTCTGGGCTATATAGCCGGGACAGTACAGGTGTTGCTAGTAGGACGATTAGGTTCGCCCCGGCTGAGCCCGAGATAAGCGTTGCAATTCTTGTTATAAGAGCCGGGGCGGCAAATTTTGAGAGCATCTTAGCACCGTGCTTTGCTGAAAAGTTGTGACTTGTTTTTTGTCGTTATGATATTGAATATTGCTGTTCCAGCGTCGCTGGTTTTACATGTGGGAACTGAGAACGATAGGTCTTATTGGACCCTAATCCCTATGTTTTGCGGTAGCTGCCAGCGCCAGATACATTCCGATGCCGAGTGCGGGTACAGGCCAAAATACAGGTTTTGACACTGCGATCAGTAACAGGCTGGAAATGTTAATAGCGAAGCAGAGGCTCCACTTGGAGGTGTTTGCCCCGCTCATGAAGACGCGGATACCTGACATTAGTGCCGCGAAACTGACTGTGAGTACATAACCCAAAAACGGCAGGATGCCGTAATTCATCCAACCTGAGAGGGCGTTATGTACATAGCCTCCTCCATGCCCTGCAATACGAATATGGCCGCCGAATTCGCCCGAGAACGGACTATTGAGAAGAACTGAATATGACTGTTGAAGTAGAGATTTTCGTGCCTGCCAAGATGTTGATGAAGATAAGTCGAGCACTTCGAGCTGCCGACTGTCCTGAATGGAATCAAATATTACTGGACCTAGTAAGCACAAGCCCAGAAAGGTAAGGAGTATGTAGATACTCATCCAAGGATCACGCAGTAGTTTAAGGCTTAGACTGATTAATGCGACAGCGAAAAAGGCGAAGAACTCCGAGCGGGCACCGAGGACAAAGAGCGTATAGGTGCCTAGTACTGTCCATATGAAAGATGTTGTGGCGGTACGAGCCATCATCATCAGAATCACGTAAACAAAGAAGGCGCTGCGTGCAAAGCCTTGATAGGTCGCGATACCGTCTTTTGTATCAAAATAAAATCGGGCGTAAAACATGATCTTGCCCGTACTCAGGGTGTAAAAGGCCAGGAACAGAAGTAATGCAACAGCGCTTAGCATCAGCGCGTTATGAAATGTCGTGCTATTGCTGTTTAAGAAAAATCCTATATAGAACAAGCCGATGGAAAATATCAATGCCTGCCAGGATTGGGCTGCAGCCGATGTAATGTGGTCTGCGTTGCTGCTTAGGTTGAAGTACAGTGTGATCGCGGCAATAGAAAGCAGGAAACAAAACCACAACAACCCAGTTATCCGATCACTTATGCATAACTGTGGTAGCCACTTTGGCAGTGTGGCAAAGAACATCAGTGCTGCAAACGCTGCAAATGGGCCAAAACCGCCACCAATTACTGCGGG
>NZ_JBFGYC010000330.1:0-4625 GCF_041587635.1 Pontibacterium sp.
CAGTCCCCCGGCATTGACCACGGGGTGAGCGCGAATCCAGGCTTGCTCATCGGGGCTCAGGTCGATCAGTTGTGCACGAGACGCATTAAACCAGTACTGATTTACTCGTTTTCTCTCCTCTGGCGTCACGGCATCCAGTGCCTTTTGTATGATCGAGGCGAGGATCGGCTGGTTGATATCAATCGCCACCGAGGTTTCGGTCTGCAGCGCGTCGAGTTTGTCGACGATCTTGAGGTTGGTGAGGTACTTCTCGTTAATCAGATACGTCGTAACCCCCACATTGCCCACATAAGCGTCTGCTTGGGAGAAGCTGACGGCATCCAGCGAGTCGCTGTTGGAGGTTGTCAGATGCAGCTGGAGATCAGGATGATGGGTGGAAAACCACTCATGCAGATAGGAGCCCTTATTGACGGCAACCGTATGGCCCTTAAGGTCGTCAAAGGTACGAATATCACTGCGTTCAGCTTGAACCACAACCGCCAGTGGCATACGGGTATAGGGTGTAGAGAAACGCAGGAAACTTTCACGTTCCGGGGTTTTCATGGCACAGGCCAGACCATCCAGCTCCCCGGCTTTCATCTGTGCCATCACCTCTGACCAGACACCGCTGCGAACCTGAATGTTCAGCCCGGTTTTTTCGCTAATCAACGCCATAAAGTCGGCAGAGATCCCGGAGTGCTGACCACTGGCATCGACGAAGTCATAGGGTGGCCAGGCGTAGTCTGAGCCGAGATAGATCGTGGGATTTTCTGCGATCCAGATCCGTTCTTCTGCCGTTAACTCCAGCGCATGGGACTGCGGCGGACAACATATCAGCAGAGCACAAACAAGCAGCAGAACCAGCCAGTACTCAGCTTTCAATAATTTCAGCGATCTCATCGATATGCTCAGAAAAAATATCGACCAGTTCCGGATCGAAGTGGATTCCCTTCAATTTCTGAATGTAGTCCACCGCTTCGTCCAATGGCCAGGCATCCTTATATGAACGCTTGTGCGTCAACGCATCAAACACATCCGCCAACGCGACAATACGTCCATAAATATGGATCTCATTGCCTTTCAGACCTTTCGGATAACCCGTACCATCCCATTTTTCATGGTGCTGCATGGCGATGACATCCGCCGCTTTCATAATCAGGCGGTCAGAGTGTTTCAGAAAATCGTGTGCCCGCTGGGTATGTGTGCGCATGGTGCTGTATTCCGCTTCGGTCAGCTTATCCGGCTTATGCACCAGACCATGGGGCAGAGATATCTTTCCTATATCGTGCATCGGCGCAGCGTAGTAGATGATATGGGTTTCTTCATCACTGATGCTGTTGCAGTGCTGGGCGAGCAGGCGGGAAACCTCAGCGACCCGACGGATATGTTTACCCGTCTCATCTGACGTGGCCTCCATCAGTTCGGTAAGCACCCGGATAATATCTTTCTGGTAGTTTTCCAGCTCTCGGGCAATGCGTTTCTCTTTGCCTTCCATCTTCCGCTGCAGAGTAATGTTATGAAATTCCAACAGCTTGCGGGCATGGCTTAACTCCAGATGATTGCCCACGCGAGCAATCAGTTCTTCCGGATGAAACGGCTTAACGATGTAATCCACTGCCCCCAAAGCAAAGCCCTGACTGATGGAGTCAATGTCAGTTCTGGCGGTCAGGAAGATGATCGGCACGTCATCGTGCAGGGAGGGTTGGGATTTAATCTGTTTGCAGACATCAAAACCGTTCATACCCGGCATCATGATATCCAGCAGAATCAGATCAAAATCCTGTTGATCCACCAGCGCCAAGGCCTCGGCACCACTGGTTGCAAACGAGAACTGATAGTTCTGTTCTTTGAGGATGTTCATCACCACCTGAATATTCTCGGTGACGTCATCGACGATCAGTATGTGATATCCAAATTTCACTGTCATACCCACTTAACGTTGCGCGTGGAGTGCCGGGTTACTTCCATATTGCGATCTATTATGGTCGCCGTCCGGAGTCACAGCAAGTGGATAATTCAACCGAATCAGGCTGGTAAGCGGAGGAGTATTCACTGGGTGAACGGAGCATGGCCGCTTATATTGATACAAGCAGCCAGCAGAAAACGAACAAGAGGAGGCGTTAAGGCGTTTCCGGCGAGTGGTTAAACCCATTGCCGAAGAATGCCTTAAAGCTAAACAGCGCAATGGACAGCAACCCCCAGGTCAGGCCCACCACTACACCCGCATCGACAATGCCGCGCCAGGGCTGTTCCAGCATATGAACAAACTGCACCAGCACAATAATGCCTAACGTCAGGCAGACCGTCACAATCTGACGCTTACGGCGCACGTGGAAATAGCCCATACAAAACAGGGGGGCCAACAGCGCACGCATCGGCGTCACATGTTTCGACAGGTAATAGATACGGGCAGCCACACGCGGAGAGAAGGCTTTCTGGAAACCACGGTAACCTTCAGCAAACCCCATAAACGCAACACTGAACGCCAGTGCGGCCCAGTGATACCAGCTGAAAGGCTGCTCAAACATTTGCCAGGCGATTTGGCTCAAGCGATAGATAGCACTACCCAAGATCAGACTGATCCCGGCAAATCCCCATAACGCAGCAACAGATCCCAACACCGTAGTACTCCAGAACTAAATCAGCAGCGTATTATACGTAACTGTGGCGCGGGATTCGACAACCGTAACAGATGGGTCGTTGGGGCAATGTCGGAGGATGGCCTCTTTGCAGCAAAAACGTGGCAGACATAAAAAAGCCACCGAGGAAGCCTCGGTGGCAACTGCACTAACAAAAGGGTACAGATAGGAGCAAACCGGAACCCCGCCAGGAGAGGAAAGGTTCCGTCAGTTTCCGGATTGGGATTCGGAAATCAGTAACCGCGCATGGAATCAATCAGTTCCGGCAGGAACAGAGAGATCTGCGGAATGTAGGTAATCAGAATCAGGAAGAACAACAGCAGGCTGAGCCAAGGCAGACATGCCTTGATGACCCATACCATGTTCTTCCCGGTTATCCCGGCGGTGACAAAGAGGTTCAACCCAACGGGCGGCGTCAACATCCCGATCTCCATATTAACCACCATGATGATACCCAGATGAATCGGATCGATACCCAGCTGTGTAGCGATCGGGAACAGGATCGGTGCCATGATCAGTAGGATCGCAGACGGCTCCATGAAGTTACCGGCGATCAGCAGCAGGATGTTCACGACGATCAGGAAGCCCCACGCTGGCAGACCCCATTCGATAATGGTTTCAGCAATGGTGTGTGGAATACGCTCAGTGGTCAGCACGTGTGCGAACAGCATTGCGTTGGCGATAATGAACAGCAGCATCAGCGACACTTTAGAGCCATCCAGGACCACTTTACGAACTTCAGGATTAGTCACGGATTTCGGCAACGCAATCGCCATCTGAAACAGGTTACGTATTGCCGCAGCCCCGCTGCTCTCGCCTTGATTACGCCACAGAATACCCTTCATCGGACCGATATCACGGTAACCAAACACAGCGACCAGGTAAGCATATACCGCTGCTACCGCTGCGGCTTCTGTTGGCGATGCGATACCACCGTAGATGGAACCCAGAACGATCACGATCAGCATCAGACCGCCCATTGCAATGGAACCGGACTTCGCCAACTGACGGAAACCTGGGAACGGCTGCGCCGGGAGTTTCTTGATGCGCGCCGTGATATAGATTGCGATCATCAGGATGCCGCCCATCATCAGGCCCGGAATGAAGCCGGCCATGAACATACGGGACGCAGACACTTCAGTCGCAGCCGCGTATACCAACATCACAATGGATGGTGGAATCAGGATACCCAGCGTACCCGCGTTCGCGATAACACCGGCCGCAAACGATTCCGGGTAACCCGCACGCACCATACCGGCAATAACGATGGTACCGATCGCTGCTACCGTGGCCGGAGAGGAACCGGATACCGCAGCGAACAGCATGCATGCCATCACCGAAGCCATCGCCAGACCACCCCGTACGTGACCAATACTGTCGATTGCAAAGTTAATCAGGCGTTTTGCCACACCACCGGTCGACAAAAACGCGGAAGACAGGATAAAGAACGGGATCGCCAGCAACGTATAGTGTTCAGAGGTGGCTTCGAACAACTTCAGTGCCACTGAAGGCAGCGAATCGTTCGAGAACAGCAAAATCGTCGTCACGGAAGAGAAACCCAACGCAATCGCAATCGGCATCCCCATAAAGATGAAACCGAACAACATAAGGAACAACGCAGCAATAGTCATTTATTTGGTCTCCTTAGTATTGTTCTCTTTAGCCGCTGCTTCGGCCGCTTCGGCGGCTTTCAGCTCTTCGGCGATCTCCATGGATTCCGCCGCTTCATCAACAAAATGGAAACCTTCCACTTCGCCTTTCAGTACTTTCCAACCCAGCTCCAGAAAACGCAGGGCCAGCAGGGCAAAACCGATCACCAGAATACTCATCGGTATCCATTTAGGGATTGGCAGGTCCTCCAGTTCGATCCCAATCATCTTCATCTTCGCCAGATAGATCCAGGAGCCGTAGAGGAACATGCCGCAGTAAACCAGCGCCAGCACAATCGCCAGCAGTGTCAGGAAACGGTGAATCGGACTTGGCAACAGTTTGACGAAGACATCAACA
>NZ_JBFGYC010000331.1:0-4615 GCF_041587635.1 Pontibacterium sp.
AGCTATAGTGATATTGGGCAGCGTCAGATGACATACAGTGGCCCGCTTACACAAGCAGAAGATAACATCGCTATCGCGTTTGGCGTAACGATCGAAAATGCAATTGGCACATCCTACGATGATTTTCTGGCCGGAAACGCCGCCAATAATGTGTTGGAGGGCGGAGGTGGCAATGACCAGATCGATGGAAAGAGTGGGGTCGATACCGCCGTGTTTAATGGCAGTAAATCTGCTTATAGCATCGCCCAAAGTACCCAAGGTAATGCCACCGTCATTGGAGCAGATGGCTCAGATCAGCTAGAGAATATAGAAAGGTTAAGCTTCAGCGACATCAATGTGGCACTGGATCTCGATGGCAATGCGGGGGCGGTTGCTAAAATCATCGGTGCCGTGTTTGGTGCTGCCAGTGTACAAAATCAAAATTACATGGGGATTGGAATCCGGTATCTAGATTCGGGTAATTCCTCCGAGGAGCTTATGGCGCTGGCGATGAATGCCGCTGGGGTGACCACTAACGAGAGCGTTGTTGATCGGCTGTATTTGAATGTGGTTGGCATAGCGCCGAGTGACAGTGTTAAAAGTTCATTTGTACAGCGATTAGAGTCCGGTGAATTTACGAATGTGAGCTTGGGAATCATGGCATCAGAGTTGGCTTTGAATACGCAGAATATAAATTTAACCGGGCTAACAACCAGCGGCGTGGAGTATATCTAACCGGTACGTTCCGGTTTGAGCATCCGCGCTATAGAAGCGTACGGCGTCTGAGTATTAACCACTTATGGCTTATGGACTCTGGTTAGGCATTTCGGTATTTAAGAAATGCCATGGCTAGGGGCGTTCCTCAAATGCTGCGCTAAATCAATAGAATGTGCTTTATTCTTGCCTCAGATTCCTACCGATAGGGGTATCTGAAAACTGTCCGCTAAGCCCTATAAAACGGGACATGCCGAGACTTATACCTATCCCTGATACACCTCTTTCTTACCACCTGTGAGGTATACCTGAGCCTTGGGCGCGTTGCGATAATCGATTGCAATTACTTTCCCAGGAGTTCAGCTATGAACACACCCGAAACACAGTTGATTGACGGTTACGGTCGCAAGATCGATTACATCCGTTTATCCGTAACTGACCGCTGTGATTTTCGTTGTGTTTACTGCATGGCTGAAGATATGCAGTTTTTGCCACGGGCTAAAGTGCTTTCATTGGAAGAGCTGGCCACACTGGGTGAGTCTTTCGTTAATCTGGGGATTAAACGTATCCGTCTGACTGGCGGTGAGCCGCTGGTACGTCGTGGTATTGTTGATCTGATCGCCAGACTTTCCGCACTACCGGGGTTGGACGAAGTGACCCTGACCACCAACGGCTCTCAGCTGAGTAAATTTGCCAAGCCACTGAAAGATGCAGGCCTGAAGCGCATTAACGTCAGCCTCGATAGCCTCAATCCAGAGCGCTTTGCAAAGATGACACGGCGCGACATGTTGCATCAGGTGATGGCGGGTATCGATACCGCGGTGGAAACGGGGTTTGAGCGAATCAAGCTCAATGCTGTGGTGATGAAAAATCACAACGATGACGAAATTCTGCCGCTGGTGGAGTATGCCCAGCAGCGCAATATCGACATCAGCTTTATTGAAGAGATGCCGCTGGGGCAGATTCAGACCCATGATCGCAAGCAAGCATATTGTTCCAGCGATGATGTACGACAAGTGGTGGAAAGCGCCTACACGTTGTTGCCAAGCACGGATACTACCGGCGGGCCATCCCGCTATTACCGTATTCCAGATGCGAAGGGACGGATCGGCTTTATCTCGCCTCATAGTCACAACTTCTGTTCCAGTTGCAATCGCTTAAGGGTGACTGCCGAAGGACGTCTTCTGCTTTGTCTGGGGCAGGAAAACTCAGTGGACTTGCGTGCGGTCCTGCGACGCTATCCCGGAGAATCTCAACGCATCGAAGCACTGATTCGTGATGCAATCATCCGCCGTCCGGAGGGCCATCAGTTTGCTGAGGATGATGCCCCGCAGGTGTTGCGGTTTATGAACATGACCGGGGGCTAAGTGAGCGATGAATAAAATCGGTGACAAAGAGACCATGATGACCGAGGCGCTTCAGCAGATTCGCCAGCATACGCTGCTCGCAGCGCTTAACGATGAACAGTTTCATGCGCTCACCAGTCATTCCCGCCTGATTGATCTGAAAGCGGATCAAACGTTATTCCAGCAAGATGGTGAAGCCGAGCGTTTCTTCATCGTGTTACAGGGCAGTATAAAACTGTTTCGTTTGACCTCGGAAGGCCGCGAAATCGTGATGAATGTCCTGACACCGGATAATGCCGTGGGCGAGGCCGCCATGTTTATGGCTGAGCATCACTATCCGGTGAATGCGAGTGCGATTGAGCATAGTCAGGTGATCTCTCTAAGCAGCAATATCTATCAACGTCTGTTGCGCGATTCCTCAGAAAGTTGTTTTGGCGTATTGGCGGCGATGGCCTGTCGTTTACAAAACAGCATGGCGGAGATCGAAACCCTGACACTGCAAAGTGCATCTCATCGGGTGATCCGCTTTTTGCTTAGCCTGGTAAAAGGTGACGAAGAACGGGTGGAGGTGAAGTTGCCGGTGGCCAAGCAACTGATTGCCGCAAGGCTGGCGATGCAGCCGGAAACCTTCTCTCGTGTGATGCGTGATTTCAAAAGTCGTGGGCTACTTGAAGTCGATGGATGCCATCTGACCATCCTGAGTGTGACCGGTTTGAAAGGATTAATGGGATGAAACGCCGCGACCTGCCGTTAGTCTATGCCTGCTCGGGTTGTTCCAGCGTGGCGCAGCTGGCTAACGATGTCGCAGTGCATCTTGATCATCAGGGCAAGGCCGAAATGTCCTGTATTTCGGGTGTCGGCGGTGGTGTTCCTGCGTTAGTAAAAACGGCACAGTCAGGGCGTGACATTATCGCGATTGATGGCTGCCAGATGCACTGCGTCGCGGCGTGTCTGGCGAAGTGTGATGTGGAAGCCGATCAGCACGTGAAGTTATATGAACAAGGCCATAAAAAGCGTCTTGGTGAAAAAGCCTCGCCGGAAGAATTTGCAGAGGTGATTGAACAACTTGAGCATCGACTGGAGCAGCTGCAAAGTGACAACGCAGATGCCAGCCGGTGTACTAATGATGATTCCAATGGAGACTCCAGATGGGGCACGCAAAAAAAGACGCGGTTTTTCAGCCGCTCAACATTGCGGTATTAACCGTTTCTGACACCCGCACACTGGAGACCGACACGTCCGGCGACACGCTGCAACAGTGTGTCACCGATGCTGGCCACGCCTTGTGGTGGCGTGAAATCAAACCTGATTGTATCTATCAACTGCGTTCTGTGGTGTCTCAATGGATCGCGCAGCCTGAAGTCCACATTATTCTGGTGACCGGTGGTACTGGATTTACCGCGCGTGACACCACGCCGGAAGCGCTGACGCCATTGTTTGATAAACAGGTTGAAGGTTATGGTGAGCTGTTCCGCCAGATCTCTTATGACGAGATTGGCACGTCGACCATTCAGTCACGCGCGGTTGCAGGTGTTGCCAACCGTACGGTGATCTTTGCCATGCCGGGATCACCTAAAGCCTGTAAAACTGCGTGGGAAAAAATCATCCGTGAACAGTTGGATGCCCGTCATCGCCCGTGCAATTTTGTTGAGATGGTGATGCCGAATGTGAACACGGCGTGTGGTTCCCGTTCCTGATTGATGCATAGAAATTTCGTCTGAAAGACCTGTACGACCCGATTGCCGGAGAGATTTTATGACTGCCTGTAGCTGTGATTACGATCGTTTAATGCCTTTTAACACAGCGTTAGAAAAGCTGCTGGAGTCTGCCAGCGTTGTCTCCGGTACGGAGGAGCTTGCGCTTGATCAGGCTGTTGGTCGTGTGCTGGCCGCTGATGTGTGCTCCGCAATTTCCGTCCCACCTGCGGATAACAGCGCAATGGACGGCTATGCGGTGAACACAACATCCCTACCGGAAAGCTTGCTCATCCCAATTAGCCAGCGTATCGCTGCGGGCGAACAGGGGCAGAGCCTTGAGCCGGGCACGGCCGCCCGTATCTTTACGGGTTCAGAGATCCCGCCCGGTGCCGATGCCGTGATTATGCAGGAGCAGTGCCGACGGGTGGGGGATGATATTCAGCTGCTGATTCATCCCGAAGAGGGGGATCATATCCGCCCGGCAGGGCAGGATATTCAGCCGGGCAATTGTGTTGTTGCTCAAGGTACCGTGCTTGATGGTCGCCATCTGGGCGTGATCGCCTCGGTGGGTGTTCCTAAGGTGAATGTCTTCCGCAGAATTAAAGTGGCGGTGCTGACGACCGGTGATGAACTGGTGCTGCCTGGACAGCCCTGTGGTCCCGGAAAAATCTTCAACTCCAACTACTTTACCCTTCAGGGTTTGCTGGAGCCGATGGGCGTTGATGTGGTTTTCCCGGGAATTATCCAGGATGATCCAGACGCTACACGCAATGCATTGAAGGATGCCGCTGAACATGCCGATCTGGTGATCAGCAGTGGTGGTGTATCGGTGGGGGAGGAAGATCATGTCAAAGCGGCTGTCGAAAGCCTCGGCGAGCT
>NZ_JBFGYC010000332.1:0-4576 GCF_041587635.1 Pontibacterium sp.
CAGAAGGTTTTGTGCAGGTTCATGTGGGACACGTCCGCACCGATCGCTGCTGGCTGGGAGACTGCTACCTGAGCGTTCAGGTTTGCGCCGTCCATGTATACCTGACCGCCGTTGTCGTGCACGATCTGGCAGATCTCTTTGATCCCTTCTTCGTATACGCCGTGAGTGGAAGGGTAGGTGATCATCAGGCAGCTGAGGTCGTCTTTGTGCTCCTCGGCTTTGGCGCGCATATCGTCGATATCCACATTGCCTTTGTCATCACATTTAACCAGTACAACTTTCATATCCGCCAGTGCTGCAGACGCCGGGTTGGTGCCGTGAGCAGAGGTTGGGATCAGACAGATGTTACGGTGAGCGTCACCGTTAGCCTGATGGAAGTTGCGGATCGCCAGCAAACCGGCGTACTCACCCTGAGCACCGGAGTTTGGCTGCATGCAGATCGCGTCGAAGCCGGTGATCGCGCAGAGCATCTCTTCCAGCTCGTCGATCATCTGCTTGTAACCCTGAGCCTGATCCATTGGCGCGAACGGGTGCAGGTTGGCGAATTCAGGCCAGGTGACTGGAATCATCTCTGCGGTGGCGTTCAGCTTCATGGTGCAGGAACCCAGCGCAATCATGCTGTGGGTCAGGGAGATATCTTTGTTCTCCAGCTTCTTCAGGTAACGCAGCATTTCAGTTTCGCTGTGGTAGCTGTTGAAGACCGGGTGGGTCAGGATCGCAGATTCACGCTGCATCGCTGCCGGAATGGAGTTGCTGCCGTTTGCAGACAGCTCTGCATCGATCGCATCCAGATTCAGTCCGTGGTTCTCACCCAGAACAGCAGTCCACAAGGCTTCAACGGCTTCGCGGTCTGAACGCTCATCAAAGGTGATACCCAGCTGATCGTTACCGTTCTTGCGCAGGTTGATACCCGCTGCCAGTGCCGCATCGTATACCGCATCACGTTTGTCGCCCAGATTCAGGGTCAGCGTGTCGAACCACGTATCGTTCGCCAGCTCAATGCCTTTGCTCTGCAAGCCTTTAGCCAGAATGTCAGCCAGACGGTGGATACGACCGGCGATGGTCTTCAGACCTTCAGGGCCGTGGTAGATGGCGTAGAACGCGGCCATATTGGCAAGCAGCACCTGTGCAGTACAGATGTTGGAGGTCGCTTTCTCACGACGGATATGCTGCTCGCGGGTCTGCATTGCCATACGCAGGGCTTGCTTGCCACGCGCATCAATGGAAACACCGATGATACGACCTGGTACGGAACGCTTGTACGCATCGCGGGTAGCAAAGAAGGCTGCGTGTGGACCACCAAAGCCCATCGGTACACCAAAACGCTGTGCAGAACCGAAGACTACATCGGCACCCAGCTCACCCGGTGATTTCAGCAGGACCAGACTCATGATGTCGGCTGCTGCACAGAACAGGGCTTTTTTGGCGTGAACTTTTTCGATTAGCGCGGCGTAATCATTGATCTCGCCGGTAGTGCCCGGATATTGCGCCAGTACACCGAAGAATTCGTGCTGATCGACCAGTTCGTTCAGATCGCCCACAATCACTTCGTAACCCAGTGGCTCAGCACGGGTTACGATGACGCTGATGCTCTGAGGATGTACGTTGGAATCGATCAAAAACGCATTGGCTTTTTTCGCTTTCGCCATACGTTTACACAACGTCATCGCTTCTGATGCCGCGGTGGCTTCATCCAGCAGGGAGGCGTTGGCCAGATCCAGACCGGTCAGGTCCAGCACCATCTGCTGGTAGTTCAACAGGGCTTCCAGACGACCTTGAGACACTTCTGGTTGGTAGGGCGTGTACGCGGTGTACCAGCCTGGATTTTCCAACACGTTACGCAGAATCACGTTAGGGGTGATGGTGTCGGTGTAACCCATACCAATCATGGAACGGTTGATCTGGTTCTTGCCCGCAACGGCTTTCAGGTAAGCGAGTACTTCCTCTTCGGTGCGGCTACTCGGCAGGTTGATCGGTGCCGGTACACGGATGGATTCCGGTACGGTCTGCTCGATCAGTGCGTCGAGTGAGTCAACGTCCAGTGCCTGAAGCATGGCGTTTTGTTCAGCGGTGGATGGGCCAATATGGCGTGCGACGAATGCGTCCTTTTGTTCCAGGTCGGATAGCGTCGGCTGCCCGTTGGGTTGGTTGGCTGCCTGCATTTTTAGTCCCCGAATAAAACGGTTGTGAGGTGGCATCTGGACGGTGCAGTGACCAGACGCAACCTTGTGGTTAATACGTATTCAGAAATGGGTAAAAATTGGTCGCTATGATACCTGTTTACGCATCAAATGTGATCCGTGTTAACCAAAAGTTTACTTTCGGAAACTTTGGGTAAAGTGAGGGATTTCACTCACTTAGCCACGTCAATCATGTGACACATGTGCGGCAACATGTCGCGCGACAGTCTGCCGCGCGACGCTGTGCCACATCCTGAAAATGGAACCTATCCATTAAACTTCAAAACATAAGTTTAGAAAGTTCTAATGAAAGAGGTTCACTGTGAAAAAACAAGCACTCACTGCGGCGATAACTCTGGCCGTATCTGCGATGGCGCAAGCTGCCGAGTCTGATGGCAATCTGACGATTGAGATTAATCGGGGCCTGCCGCAACTGGAGACGACGGTGCGTGAATCGACGACCGGGGTGCAGGCATCGCCTGTATCGGACGGTGGTGAGCTGCTGAAAAGCCTGACCGGTGTATCGGGTATTCGTATGGGGGGCCGTGCGATTGATCCAGTGATCCGTGGTCAGAAAGAGACCCAGCTGAACATTTTGTTGGATGGGGGTTATATCCACGGGGGTTGTCCTAACCGTATGGACCCGCCAACGGCCTATACCTCTGTTGATAGCTACGACCGTGTCACCGTTATCAAAGGTAACCGCAGCGTGGTGTATGGCGGCGGTGGTTCCGGCGGTACGGTGCTGTTTGAACGCGACTGGCCGATGATTGATGAAAAAGGCTACAGCGTTGACCTGTCCGGCAGTTACGAAGGTAACGGTGATAAATGGGAGATGGGGGCTGATGCAGCTGTCGGCGGTGATGACGGTTATGTGCGCTTTATCGCCCACAAATCTCAGGCTGAAGATTACGATGACGGTCGGGGCAACAGTGTTGATGCGGAGTACGAAAGTGAGTCCAACGCGATTCTGGCCGGCATCCGTCTGGGTGACTACACCACTTTACAGGCGAGCTTCGAAAAGTCGGCTGAGGAAGATGTGGAATTTCCGGGTGCATTGATGAACAGCCCGTTTGCGGACTCTGAGAGTACACGCCTGAAACTGGAGCATCAGTTCCAATCCGGTGCTGTTCAGCAGATGAAGATCGATCTGTACCAGTCTGATGTCATCCATCTGATGGAAAACGCGATGATGACGTCACCTTCCTCATCAGATACAGAAGGTCTGCGTGTGGTGTTTGACGCAGATGCGGCGGATATCGACTGGACCTTTGGTGTGGATATGCAGAACAATGACCGTAATGCACAGGCCAATATGGTCTCTAACGGTTCTGCGGTCTTCAGTCAGTGGCCGGGTGTTTCTATCGATCAAACCGGTTTGTTTGTTGAGGGCGAAAAAGCACTGAGTGAAGATGATGTGTTGAAAGCCGGTTTGCGTTACGACCGTGTGGAAGCCAGCGCCAGCCGTGCCAATGAAGCTTTCGGCATGATGGGTGTGAATAGACCGATCAATCTTTACAACGCCAAGTACGGTTCGACCGATACCGATAGCACCGAAGATAATATTGGTGGCTTGATCAGCTGGACGCACCGTATCGATCAGCAGTACAGCGTTGAAACCACCTTGTCCCGCAGTGTACGTACCGCCGATGCAACGGAGCGTTATATCGCTAAAGCGAACATGATGGGTATGGGTTCCAAGTGGGTGGGTAATCCGCAGATAGATCCTGAAAAACATCATCAGATCGAAGTGGCTCTGGCCAGCGATATGGATGATCTGAACTGGATGCTGACCGGTTGGTATAACCAGGTAGATGATTACATCCTGCGCCAGCGCGTGGGCGGAGACGATATCTACCGCAACATCGATGCTGAGCTGTACGGTGTTGAATTTGAGGTCAGCTACCGCGTGAACAGTAACCTGATTCTGGGTAGCTCGCTGGCATGGTTGCAGGGCAACAACGAAGACGACGGCACCGATCTGTCTCGTATCTCGCCGCTAGAACTGACCAATACACTGGATTACGTGCAGGACAACTGGAAAGCGGGTGTTGAGTGGAAACTGGTCGATGCACAGAATGATGTGTGCTTGAGCTCCAGTACCTGTGGTGGACAGGATGTCCGTCAAACGCCGGGATACGGGCTGATCAATCTGCACGGTGAATACTCACTACCCATGGGTATGACCGTGGCTATGGGTGTGGATAACCTGTTCGACAAGTTCTATACCCTGCACGAAAGCCGTGATTACCTGCTGGATACCGATCCTGTGCAGGTTGCGGAACCGGGCCGTAATGTCTGGATGCGTATCAGCGGTAGCTTCTAAGGTTTAACGCCTAAATCGTTAACGCGATTTCCCTTCCAACGGAGTCACCAACCCCCTGTACTGTCTGCAG
>NZ_JBFGYC010000333.1:0-4572 GCF_041587635.1 Pontibacterium sp.
TCGTATTTTATTGTATTTGATACGTATCGGATATTGGATCAAACCCCACCCATCACCATCACCACCCGGCCGATCACGTTGAGTTGTTCGAAGTCGCTTGTACTGAGTGTTTCTTCGCGACAATCGTGAGCCCCGGTGTTATCACAGGTGATAAGCCAGTCACCGTTGAGTTGTGCGATCAAGCGTCGGAATTTAACCTGATGCCCGACGGCAATAGCGTAAATAGCTGTATCCTGTGCGGTTTTGTCTGCACAGTCGATCAATAAGGTATCGCCCCTTCGGATACGCGGTGCCATATCATCGTTAACGGCGATCAGGGCCGCGCTGTCATCTGCCGACAATCCGTATTGCTCTAACAGTGTTTTTCCCAGAACGATCTGTGTAGCGGCCAGATCCATCTCAACCTCTTCTCCTACAGTCATTTGTGCAGCTGAATTCAAGACTGGAATACACACAGTATCTGAGATTTCATCGGAGGTAACTACCCCGGTGACCCGATAAGCATGCTGGGCCTCGGCAATTCCATAGGAGGAGGTGCTACGGGAGGGGGATGCTGGTTCTTTTCCAAACAAAATCCATTCAGGTGAGACGTTAAGTGACTCTGCCAGCGACTCGACGCGGGTACGCCTCGGTGTGGTTTTATCACGCTCCCACTGTTGAACAGATTGGGGTGCAACGCTTAATTCTGCGGCCAGTTGAGACTGGTTGAGGCCTGCACTGACGCGGGCTTTCGCGATCCGTTGTCCGATGGTCATTTTCATAAATCGCAGACTACAAGTATTCCTTGTATAAAGCATTGCAAGAAATACTTACTGTACCTTATGATGAGATTGTAAGTTTTGCTTGTAATTTGCGAAGGGTAAAGTTCATACGCTATAGGCATAACAAGCGGAAAAATAAGTATAACGCGGGTGTCAGCATACACTTAAACCGTGTGGTCGTAATTCTGTATGGATGGTTCAAATCTCCATTTTGGAATTACAGGGAAAGTTGTCAGCTTCGGCACGCCAACACAGTGAAAGGAGTTGCACTATGTCTCAGGGAGCATTGTCCGCTGAAGGATTGGGGTCATTGCCTGAATCGTTGCTGGAAGAGGGATTACAACGTGCGACGGATTATTTTATTCGTCGTCAACTCAGTCCTACAGATTGTTATGCGGCATATCTTGATGAGGCTGATCGGATGTTCAGTAGCCACTGGATGGCCGCTGAGCTACAGGCGAATACGGTCCTCTGGTCTGATCCGCGCTACAAAGATGCTCGTATTATGCTAGGTATAGAGCCATTGGAAACCGGCAGTGAGCCGGATGGCGAACCTCATCTGTCGATGCAGCAGGCATCTGAAAAAGCTGACCTTTGAAAGAACCTGTCCTGATATAAGGTGTTAGGCGGATGGAGCGTCCGCCGCACTTTATACCGACCCGAGAACCTACCTATATAGGGGCATGCACATTTAGGTGTCCATCTGATTTGTTATAAGTCAGGTTCTTTATCGCTATTTTAGTTCTTAACAGGCACACCTTTTGAGTGGCGTCACATATCTTGCTGGAGGCATTTTTTGCGCCAGTTCGCGAAAAAACCTTGTGAGACAAACCCTTAAAATACCCTGTATTAAACAGATGTTTTGACGCAGGTAGTCGTGAGCCAGGTCAATGGGTTTGATGTTTTAACCTATTGAATTTAATAGATTGATCATGCAGTATCGAGCTTACATTCTCCCTGGAATATGTGCTGGTTTGTTAAACCGCTTTCAGGTGCAGAATGCCCGTCGTCCGTTGGTGGAGTTTGCACTTGAGTAGTAACAAGGCAATACCCGGTGTATCAACAAAAAACAGCGTTATTCAATCCCTGTTACTTCCGGTAGGAGCTATCTTCTTTATCTCCGTTCTGGTGGTGGGTTACCTCTGGACCAGCAGTGAGTTTAGAAAGCTGGATGAGGAGAATCAGCGCTATGAATCTGAATACCTCGAAAATCAGAAAGTCGTGCTGCGCGCAGAGGTTCAGCGCGTCAAGTCACTGCTGCTGCGTGAAAAAGCGAATGCCGAGTCGCAGCTCAAAAGCTCGCTGAAAGAGCGTATTGATGATGCGTACATGATCGCCTCCAGTATTTATGAGCGCAGTAAAAATCGTTACTCAGACGATGTGATTCAGCACATGATTATCGCTGCGCTGCAAGATATGCGTTTGAAAGATGACGGTTATTACTTCATCACCACGCTGGACGGTGAGATGAAACTCTATCCACCTGATGATTCGGTTATGGGTCGCAGTGCAAGGGATGCGTTTAATGCCAACGGCGGTGATGTTGTGTTTCGAATGGGTGAACTGGCTAAACAGCAAAAAGAAGGGTTTATCAGTTATCCGTGGGCGCGCGCTGGTTACGTTGGAGAGCAACACCGTAAATTCAGTTACATCAAGCGCTTCAAACCTTACGACTGGGTCATTGGAACGGGCGCATACCTCGATAACTTTGAGGAAGAGATCAAACATCAGATTTTCAGGAAAGTCTCTGAATTCAGTTACGGTACCCGTGAAGAAGGTTACTTCTTTATCAACTCCTATGAAGGTGATCTGTTCGTGACCAACGGACAGTATTTCGCGGGTAAGAAAAATATCTGGGATGTCGAAGACGCGCGTGGCCAGAAAGTGGTACAGGCAAACGCCGCGCTGGCAAAACAGAATCCAGAGGGTGGATTCAGCACGTATTTCTGGAAAAAGAACACCGGTGAAGTTGCCGAAAAAATATCCTACGTTCTGGGAATGGATGAGTGGGGAATCTTCATCGGTTCCGGGGCTTACCTTGATACGGTGCGTCATGAGCTGAAACGTCGCGAATCGCTATTAGCGGAGCAGGTGAAAGTTCGTATCTACAGTGCCGCATCTGTTTTGGGGATTGCGCTGCTGGTGGTGCTGGCTGCGATGTGGCTGATAGGCCATCGTTTGGCGCGTAATATTCGTCTGATTCAGTGCAGCTTTGAACATTCCGCCACCAGTCGCCAGCATATTGATATTGAAGATGTGTACTTTGATGAGTTTCGCTCACTGGCGGCCAGTGCGAACGACATGATTGATGGCCTGAACCAACAGGCGGAAGAGCTAAGACATCGGGTATTACACGACCAACTGACATCGTTACCCAATCGGTTACAGGGCGCGAGCCACCTGAATCAGATGATCGAGCGCTCTATCAATACTCAGGCCGTTGTCGCGTTGTTGTTTATTGATCTGGATAATTTTAAAGAGATCAACGACACCTTAGGACACTCGGCGGGTGACGAGCTGCTACAGAAAGTGTCGCTGCGTCTGCAACGAGTGGTGCGTGAAGAAGATATCGTTGCGCGTTTGGGCGGCGATGAGTTTACGGTGATTACCGGTTTATTGAACGAGCGGGCTGATGCTGCGGTCATCGCGGATAAGTTGCTCAGCGCTTTCCAGAAACCGTTTTCAATTGAAAGTACCGAACTGCATGTGACAGCCAGTATCGGTATTAGCATGTTCCCGGATGATGGCTTGGACGCTGAAATTTTGCTGCGAAATGCAGATTCCGCTATGTACGAGGCCAAGCGGGATGGCCGCAACGGCTTCCGTTTTTATACCCCGGATATGACGGTTGAAGTCCGTCAGCGGGTGATGATGATGGATGAGTTGCGGGAAGCCATCGAGAAGCAACAATTCTTGCTGCACTTTCAGCCACAAGTGTGCCTGACGACCGGCGAAGTGATTGGGGCTGAGGCGCTGGTGCGCTGGATGCATCCAGAGAAAGGGCTAATTCCTCCGAATGACTTTATCCCTTATGCCGAATCGAGCGGCCAGATCGCGCAGATCGGGGAATGGGTGCTCATGGAAGCCTGTACCAAAATGTCAGAGTGGCGGGCTCAGGGCTACAGTCTGCGCAAAGTGGCGGTCAACATCTCCAATCAGCAATTGCGGCGTAAATCACTGGTGATGCTGGTTAAGCAGGCGCTTGCTGACACCGGCTGTCAGCCCGAGACGCTAGAGCTGGAGATCACGGAAAGCACGCTGATGCAGAATCCGGAAGATATGGTCGAAGAGCTTGTTCAGTTGAAGGCGCTTGGGGTCAGCTTAGCGATTGATGATTTTGGTACAGGCTACTCATCTTTAAGCTATCTGAAGCAGCTACCGATCAATAAGCTGAAGATAGACCGGTCATTTGTGCGGGATCTCGATGTGGATGAAAACGATCGGGCGATTACCCGAGCGATTATCGCCTTGGGTAAAAGTTTGAATCTGACCGTGATTGCGGAAGGCGTTGAGTACGCATCGCAGGTTTCGTTCCTGGCGTCTGAGCAATGTGAGCAGATTCAGGGCTATTTATACAGTAAACCGCTGCCGGAAGAAGAGTTCCTGGTGTATCTGAAAGAGCATAAATCCCGTCGGGAGGAGATGGCAGAGTGGATCTGACCCTCTGCCATGGTTGGCGGTGACGATTTAGATCTCGTCGCTGCCATCAATCCAATGCAACGCTTGCAGGAACTGTGAGCCGGTAAAGTGACGTGTCTCACCACTGACGATCAGATCGCCGATCTTGGCAAGCCAGTTGACCCAGTCCGCA
>NZ_JBFGYC010000334.1:0-4557 GCF_041587635.1 Pontibacterium sp.
CCTCTAAATCTCCATATACTTCATCCGTAGAGATGTGATGAAACCTAAATATATGTTTTTTCTCAATAGAAAGAGAATCATAATACTCACGAGACACTTCTAAAATGCTGTAGGTCCCAATAACATTCGTCTGTATAAACGCACTAGGGCCATCAATTGAACGATCTACATGAGACTCCGCAGCCAGGTGCATTACTACGTCTGGACAATAAGACAGAAATACCTGCTTCAAGGACTCCGTATCGCAAATATCTACCTGTTCAAAGCTATATCTTTCTTGCTGGCCTTCTGTATCTATCGATTCTAGGTTACCTGCATACGTCAAGCAGTCGACGTTCATTACAGAGTGTTCCGTTGAGCTTAGGATATACCGAACGACTGCGCTTCCGATAAACCCAGCGCCACCCGTAACTAAAATTTTCATAGCAAACTCCAAATTCAAAATTCAGTAATGAGAGAGTTACCCACCTATCATCATTCTTTGCGATAACGTAGCGAGGCTCTAATTGGGTAATGATCCGCTTTGCCATAATCATCAATAACAGCAGATGAGACCGCCGAAAACTCGTCGGAATAAAATATATGATCAATTCTTATCACAGCAAAACCAGGATAAAATCGACGAACTGAAGTAGGGAAAGTAAAACCTAATCCACTGCCCACCTCTTGGTGCGCGTTCCCGAATTGTTCGCTCATCCGCTTATAACTTGACGTAAGCTCTGTCGCGTTAAAATCGCCCACTACTAATTTGGGTCCAGAAAGCTTAGACAACTCTTGAAGAACACGATCCAAATTCCGTTTTTGACCGTCTAACTTGATCAGAGCCTTATCCAAATGAACGTTATAACTATGGATATCTCCATCAGGGTGATGGATAACACAAAGCGGTTTCGACTTTTCCGTTACAGGATAACGACTAAGTAAAACAAACCCTTTCCACATACAGCTGTGCACCTTACTTCCACCATAAATACCACTCGTCAGGGCGGCAAGCTCTCCCAGCTGATGTACTTCCTGTAAGAAGATAATATCCGCAGTATTACGTTCTATCACACCAGCGATAGACTCTATATCACGATTATTTCCACGAACACTATAGCTAAGTACAGAGATATCCGATTTTTTAACCACAGCCTCAGCACTTCCCCAAGATCCCCCAAAGAGCAAAAACAGAGGGAGATAGATGATGGCTGTACAAACCGCCCAGATATATGACTTTATGTAGAGATTAAAGCCTATAAGACCTAATGCAATCAACGCTAGAAACGGCGCAAAGTAGTTGCCATATCTAATAAAGAAAACATCATCACTCAGGACATATCTGGATACTCCCCATAGCAGAAGCAAACCATTAGCGATCCAGATCAGATAACAAAGCTTACGAAACACGGCAATGGCCCTGTGTTATTTAGGAGGATGAGTTAAGTATTCTTTCAGCTGCTTTACTTTCTCCACCCAGGTTTCGTTTCTCACCCTCTCCCGGAAAGATTGCGCGTCACATCCCTCTTCAATTGCCTTCTTAATTTCTTCAGCAAACGAATCGGAACAGTTTGCGATACGAACATATCCATCGTAGTGCTCGAGCTCGGTAAAGTATGTGGATACGATGGGTCGTCCTACGGCCAGGTACTCCTTCAATTTGATAGGATTACAGTCCTTAATCCAGTCAGTCTTGTTCCACGGCATAATCAGAACTTCACACGCCGCCATATAGTCAGCAACTTCTGTCAACTCCTTCATACCAAGAAAGTGCACATTGGGATAGTCAACACACCATTCTGGAGGCATTGCATTTCGCCCTACCATGACGAAGTTAAACTCAGGCAGATTCTTTACAACCTCTTCAAACAGCTCAGGTGCAAAGGTGTGTTTCTCAATTCCGCCCACAAACCCGATGCGAGGGTGCGGGATAAGCGCAACATCCGGCAGGATGACCTCATCTTTCTGTCCTGCCAGCGAGAACCGCTCAAAATCAACTCCGTGATCTACAAATACAGGCGCGTTAGCAACGCTAGTTTCATCATTCATAAGCCCACGGTTACAGTAGACTGTCAGGTCAGCACGGCGCAGTAAGAGATCTACATAGGAGTTAAGGAGCTGCTCATCACCACCGGGAAAGGTTTCAAGACGATCACTTCTCTGAAAGATCAGCTTTGAGTAGGGCAAACTATCCAGATAGCGCGCTGCATTTAGGTTAACCACCCAAAGCAGTGGTTTTTTTATCCCCATACGCCGAGCCGAATTTTTGATCTGAAGCGGGAGCACAGATCCAGAAACAGCCCCGCCAATTTTCCCAGGAACAAAAAAGGGAGACAGCACCCAGAAGTTATCCTCTACTTTAACGAGACCCTTAGCGATACTTTTCAGCTTTCTGGTAATACGCCCGAAGAATACAGACTTCTGTTTCAGGCTCGGAACACGCAACCCCACAGAGTTGATAAATAGTACAGGAACATCCTTCTTAAACTGCTGCATAAATCGGATGTCATTGTGGCCCCTGTTATGGTACCACCAGTCCTCTCCTCCAAAGCAAATGATACCGTCATAATCTGCAACAAATTCTTTAAAAGCTTTCCCGCTAGTCATCAGTCCAATCTCGCCTGTCAATCTAACCTAAATGATTTGTGATCGCCGCGTACCGCTACCGGCGAATACCAAAGTGCATCCGTGGGGTTCTTCCTGTACGGAAATAAAACATTGCCGTACTGAAACAGCTTGATACTCAATGGGTCCTTCTTTAACTCAAAAAATGAGGACCAAGAGTCACCACCGTCCGATGACACTACAACCTCCGACCGATCCATCGCATTTACTATGCTTGGCTCACAGGCAGTAGAAAAATAAATATTGTCTTTATATACCGCACCGTAAAAAACAGAGCTGATTACGGGGACTAGCTTCTCCGTTTTAAGCCCATCTCTGGTAAATCTGAATATAAAGTTTGACTCGAGTGGAGAGTCACTTGCGTAAAGAATATACTTTTCAGTAAACAGAAGCGTTACAGCCCTGCACATCTGAGTGCCGGAAAACACTTTATTGACTGTTCCAAAGTTATCACCCGTGTTCCAGATTCCACACTCACTGTCATCATCACCCGTTGTAATCCAAAAAGTTCCGGTATATGGATCACAAAAAACACCGTGAATATGGCGCACATCCTTAAATTCGTAAACGGACTCCCATGTTGCTCCTGTATCACTCGATGCATAGATATGAATAGGAGATCTTTCAGCGTTCCTTCTGTACTCGCCGTAATAAACTACTCCCCCCTTCACACATAGGTTTAAGGGCCTCAGTCCATTAACGGCCACTGGCGTTCCAATCCACTTCTCTTCGTTCAATGAAAAGCGAAAAATTTTACCGTAACCAAAAACAATCAGAACGCCGTTCTCTTCAATGATGTGTGAAATCTCTTTTCTGAGAAACCTTCGGGCTAGATTGCAGAAAGAAACCAGCTTAAGGACAGTCCCTAAAGGCAGATTACAGAGGCGAAACCAAGACTCACCTCCATCCATGCTTTTATAGATTCCATAAGACTTAGCAGCATAAGCGATGTCACCAGAGACGTATAACACTCGACCCTTAACGCTAACATCGCTCATAACTGTGGCTCGTCCCTTGACTCATCTTCATATGGAGTTGTGTATGCATCAATCTCTTCGAGCAGCTCATCAATTGATTTGGTCCACCAGCGACTATTTAGAATATCTTGGATAGCCTCATCGCTGAATCGTTTTCTAAGAACGCGGCTTGGGTTCCCGGCTACGATAGTAAAGTCAGGGACGTCTTTAGTCAGTATTGTGCCGGCTCCAACAATTGCTCCAATGCCGATACGCTGGCATCCAGCTGTAACCTTAACACCTTCGCCAATCCAGGCATCATCACCGATATCCAAGCCCTGCCGTACAATCAGATCCTTTTTTACATAACCGAGGCTTGAATTGTAAAAATAGGGATGAAGCGAAACAAAGTCTATCGGATGATTAAACAATATCTGAAGATTAGGTGCCGTGGAGACGTAACGGCCGACTTTCACTCCGGGCGGTAGCTGCCCAGGCTTCATGACACTACCGTAACTATACGCCCCTACTTCTATTCCGTAGATTCCAGCCATTATTTTTCGTGCTGTTTCAGAACGTAACTCCCCGCCCTCTATGCGACAGGCAAGCCTTACCATCGACGGCGCAAACCGTTTAAATTTTGAAAAATAAATAAGTACGAAGGAAAACCTGGATTTTATAAGGTCGCGACTCATTATCCCTACTCGCATGTCGAAGGTTGTTTGGAGATCCTTTCTTTTACAACATCTCTGACGAAAGGACAGTAGGAGATCCAGGCTAAAACAGTTCCCAGCCCCACAATAATCGAAACTACGACCCCATAGATATAACCGATATCTCCGAGGGTCACCGTGGTAAGCAACAGACAGCCCATCACCACAAAAGAGAAAATCAGATACGAAAAGTTACTAAAGGCAGAATCACCTCGAATCCGATTCACTCTGATCAGGGATGCTATTACTGCGATTACCTCTCCCAGCGCCATAGAAGCAGCAAC
>NZ_JBFGYC010000335.1:0-4555 GCF_041587635.1 Pontibacterium sp.
ATTTATTTTGTATTCGCAAGATAACGCATTGGTTACAGCGTTCTCATTTCAGTGCAATCTTCACAAGATAAAGTACACAGTTGCTTTGGAACCTAAAATACAGTCCAAACCTAAGTCTGTCATAGAGGCAAAGGAAGTAGCAGCTCCGAGTCTTGAACAAAGGATTTATGATCATTTCGAGAAAGAGCAAACGACAGAAACAGTGCGAAAAAAGCTTAAACAGCCAAAATCTGATTTCACTAGGGCGTTGAATACGTTGATTAAAACAAACAAAATTGTACGTGTTTCAAAAAATAAAAAAACGTGGGTTCGTGCACGTTGTATATAGCAATTCTTGGCAGTCATTGCCATGACTACCTGAACAGTTAAGGATGAATTTGATCTTCTATTGCGGATAGTGTCATATAAATCACCATGATTGAAATTAAACGTCCGCACGATCTGAAACGCCTACGCCGTCTTACTCTGGCAGCACAAGGGTTGCTGCAAACCCAGCCCTATGGGGCTGGCTTGGCGGGGGCGCGTAAGGCGATTAACCACATCGGATATGTGCAGATCGACACCATTTCGGTGGTGGAGCGGGCGCATCATCATGTTCTTCACTCTCGCGTGCCCAAATTCAAGCCTGCAATGACTAATCAAATGCTACTCGATGGAGAGGTATTTGAGTATTGGTCGCACGCGGCAGCGTTGCTCCCCATCGCAGATTTTCGCTTCTCGTTACCCTACAAGCACGCCATTAAATCCGGTCAAACTCATTGGTATAAGAACCCTGATAAAGCGCTGATGGGTGAGCTGTTGGCTCGGATACGCTCTGACGGCCCGCTGCGATCCCGCGATTTGGAAACCAACACGACAAAGCGTGCAGGGTGGTGGGACTGGAAACCCGCGAAGAAGGCGATCGAGCAACTGTATATGGAAGGCGACTTGATGGTCAGTGATCGCGAAGGTTACCAAAAAACATATGATCTGACCGAGCGGGTTTTACCATCTCACGTCAATTCAATACTGCCCAGCATGGACGAATTTACGGCATATCTATTGGATCAGCAGTTACGTTGTCATGGATTTGTCTCGCTTAAAGGGCTGACCTACCTGCGTCGAAATACTGAACTGCGCAAGGCGATGAAAGCTTTGGTGAATGAAAGATTAGCGCAGGGACTGTTAGAGCAAGTACAAGTGTCCAGTGGTGAAGTCTTTATGTTGGAAACAGGTGCTCTTGAGCGCCGTCTTCCCCGTTTGAATGACCGTATGTTGATTCTCTCGCCATTCGACAACAGCGTCATCCAGCGCGATCGGTTGAAGGCGGTGTTCCAGTACGACTATCAATTAGAATGTTATGTGCCAGCCGCTAAACGTCAGTACGGCTACTTCTCTCTACCGCTGCTCTACAAGGGTGAATTTATTGGGCGAATGGATTGTAAGGCGCATCGAAAAACCGGTCAGTTGGAAATCAAGCTACTGCATTTTGAACAACACAGCTTTGATGAAGAATTGGTCATGGCAGCTTTTGTAGAGGCCATCACACACTTCAGTCATTTTCAGTCCTGTGATTCCGTGTCTTTGATGACAGTCCATCCAAAACAGTTAACTCAGCGTTTGCACCGTGCACTAAAGTCGCTAGAGTGATACCCAGACAGAAGCCGGGAGGCTAGCCGATCCCTTTCGTGTTGCGCATGATGATCCAAGGAGTTTACGTTGCCTCATTGTATAGTTGAGTTCTCAGTTGAGTTGGAAGATGTGCTAACGCCCGCCATGTTAATGGAGGCCGTTTACGACGGGGCATTGGGTTCGGGGCTTTTTGAAGGTCCGGATATTAAAACTCGGTTGGTCGCATACACTCACTACCAAGTTGGGGATGAGCAGAAGCCATTTGTGCACATGTCAGCAAAGATCCTTTCGGGGCGCAGCAGTGAGCAAAAGCAGATGTTGGCTCAGTCCATCTTAGACAAGATGCGTGTGCTGGCATTGGCCAATATTTCGTTGACGGTTGAGGTCCTTGATATGGATCGCAGCAGTTATGCTAAGTGCGTTAACTAATCCGATGGATGACTTCACTCACGCCCATAGCAGCCATAACAATCGAGATTGAATGACTAAGCAATTCCACCTCAAAGGACTCTATCGTGGAGTACCGACCCAGCATTACGGGATTGAAACCGCGATCGACAAATCTCCGGTGACCACACGCATCTATCTTTCACCCGAAGGGTTGGAAGGGGATCGGTGTGCCGATAGTCAGCACCATGGCGGATTGGAACGAGCACTGCATCAGTATCCGTTTGAGCACTATGCATACTGGCGAGAACAATACGGTGCAGAGATCGATTGGCAGGCACCAGGCATGGGGGAGAATCTCAGCACTGAAGGTATGACAGAAACTACCGTGTGTTTGGGGGATCGCTATCAGTGGGGTGAGGCGGTGATTGAGGTGAGTCAGCCGCGTTCTCCATGCTTTAAGCTGAATAAACGCTGGGGGATTGAAGGTTTCTCTGTGGATATGCAGGCGATCAGTCGCTGTGGTTGGCTCTATCGGGTTGTTCAACCCGGTTGGGTGTCTGCTGATGAACCTCTGGAGCTGATCGAACGCGTGCCTAATAGGATGACGGTGCGCGAGGTATGTGATCTGTTCTTTGGCGATCCGCTCAATGGGGCAGGGCTGTTGAAGCTAAAAGATCAGAGCCGGTTGTCTAATAGCTGGATGAGTAAGGTTGAAGCGCGCCTTGAGACGAACGAGGTTGAGAACTGGAACTTTCGGTTGTTGGGGCGTGCAGACCCCTGAACTCAGCTCAACCAATGCTCGACTTCTTTTATTAAACCCGTCGTCCACACAGTGTTTAATAAAAGTGCCCTATATTCACGTATTGTCGCTATTCCTGCTCGTCAGGTTTTTCGGGTACGAAAATAATGACTGTCACTACAATCAAAACAACAGCACCCAATATATAGCCAAAGCGCGCAAGGCTTATGCCTTCCATACCATGTGCTTGATAAAACAGAAAAATTGCCAAGCAAACGGCTACAATAGCTCCAAGTATTTTCATCATCATCTCTTAGGTTCCATTTTCTACAGCAGCCTGATTTAGCAGGCGACTAAATATAAGGTTTATTATAACGACCTGTGTTTGGTTTGTGTTGCTAAGTCACTATCATAACGACGATGTCGTACAGGTCGAGCGGCTTACTGTTTTTAGCACATTGCTCAGTAAAGTTAAGCCTGCCTGACGAAAGCCAGCGGTCTTTATATCGTATAGATAAGAAGAACGCTGCCATCGGCCGGGTTCTTCTTATTTCGCCATGCAAACAGATGATACATGGCCTGAAGTGTTGGCTTCCGTTTTTATTGCCCAAAGACCGATTATAGGCTCGCTAAAATCGCTTCGGCTTTGCTGACCTCGAACGCTTTTGGCGCTTCGACGTTGAGCTGAGTTACGACGCCGTTATCGATCACCATCGCATAGCGTTGTGAGCGTACGCCGCCAAAACCCGCGGTATCCATCTCTAATCCAAGTGATTTTGTGAAGCTGGCATCGCCATCACCCAGCATCATGATCTCATCGGCGTTTTGTGCGTCACCCCATGCTTTCATCACAAACGCATCGTTGACTGATACACAGGCGATAATATCGACACCTTTAGCTTTGAGCTGATCTGCCAATACTACGTATCCCGGCAGATGGGCGTTGGAGCAGGTTGGGGTAAATGCACCGGGGACGGCAAACAGAACCACTTTCTTATCGGCAAATAATTCAGTGACTTGGTGATTAGTCATGCCGTCGTCGGTCAGCTGGCTCAAGCTGCTTGCAGGGAGTGTTTGGCCTTGCGCTATCATCGTGTTTTCCATGGTTGAATGAGTCATTCACAGTCTAGTCTCGAATCTGTGTCATAACCACGGACAGATACTAAGGCTTAATGGACGGTCGAGAGGAGGAGAGGGAGGTTTGCAGCGGGTGCGGACTGGGCAGGTTTGCATAGTCTAGGGTGTGTTGCGGGGCTGTTTATTCGCTTCGACAGATCGAAGAAGCTGCGGGCTGCTCTTCCTTGGAATGAGAAGCCCGCTCGGATTTATACCGCTTCGGCTTCCAGTTCATACGCGCCTTCGGCGTTATGAACTTCTTTGCCATTCAGAGGCGGGTTAAATACGCAGGCCATCTGCATCTCTTCAAAGGCGCGAAGAATATGCTTGTCGTGTTTATCCAAAATATAGAGTGTGCCCGGCTTAATCGGGTACTTCTTACCATCCGCCAGCGTTTCAACTTCGCCTTCACCTGACACACAGTAAACGGATTCCAGATGGTTCTGATAATGCATCTGGAAGTCTGCGCCTTTGTAAATTGTGGTGATATGGAAAGAGAAACCCATGTTGTCCTCTTTGAGCAGCATTCGGGTGCTTTCCCAGTTGCCGTCAGGCGATACAACTCGACGTTGGGTCTCTTCTGCCGATTTTAGATCACGTACAATCATTGTTATTCCTTACCTTTAACTCATGTGTTCTGCGTAGCGCTGGCGCGTGATCACCGTACCCTTGCGTAGAGGCATACGCCAAGGGCCAGGC
>NZ_JBFGYC010000336.1:0-4554 GCF_041587635.1 Pontibacterium sp.
ACTTAATGTCTGAGGGCTGACGGGTTCTGCTCCGTTAAAAGCACAACGCCAGGAAGAGAGATCAAGCTGCTGTCGCGTCTCATCGTCAATCAGACGGACACAGTGTTCATAACCAAAATTAGGTGATGCCGATAAGGTACCCCGAAAGCGGTGGATCGCTTCCAGCCAACGCTGAGGCCGGGCAATAAAGCTGAGCGGCGACATAATGACCAGTTGTGCGGCGTGATAGAGACTGCCGAACCAGGCCC
Organism: Pontibacterium sp.; assembly: GCF_041587635.1. Classification (NCBI taxonomy): domain Bacteria; kingdom Pseudomonadati; phylum Pseudomonadota; class Gammaproteobacteria; order Oceanospirillales; family Oceanospirillaceae; genus Pontibacterium; species Pontibacterium sp. The sequence continues at coordinate 249 of NZ_JBFGYC010000336.1, forward strand.
CAATCAACCCCATGTCATGATAAAGCGGCAACCAGCTGACAAACACATCGCTGGAATTGGCCTTCACCACCTCCCCCATAGCTCGTACATTCGCCAGCAAATTGGCATGAGTCAGCACCACCCCTTTGGGTGTACCGGTGCTGCCGGAGGTATACTGCAAAAAAGCGATATCTTCTGCGTGCAGTTTCGGCAGATCCGGGAGATCGCAATCGGCTTGCACCGCCGCTGCCGTCACCAGATGACGTAACGATCTCACCCGGCTCAGCAGTAAACCGGCAAACGGCAAGGCTTCGACCTGAGTCAGCATGATCCCGGCGCCAGCATTCTGCACAATACTGACATGGCGGTTGAGATGATCTTCGATCTGGCTAATACGCCCCGGCGGGTAGATCGGACAAGGGATCCCCCCCGCGTACAGCACACCAAAAAAGCAGTAAAAATAGTCTTCACAGGTCGGCAACATCAGGACAACCGGCTCCTGAGGCCGTAGATCCAGCTTTTGCAAGCCTGCTGCAACCCGCATCGCCCCCATCTTCAGCTGACGAAAGCTGATCGCTGCACCTTCGCTATCCGGGTCGTAGAGCCGGATATGTGTTCGGTCTGGATGGTTGAGCAGATGCCACTCCAGAACCTCGGTGAGGGTCTCAGCTTGCTCAGGTACAAGGCAGGATTCCTGTAACACTGCATCAACACGCTCGACCTCGGGCAAAACAGAGCCTGAAACTCGGCATTGCCCTCCCAGAACGGCTCTTAGAAGATCACGAGGCGTATCCGCACTACTTAGCAGCGAGTCGGGGATCGCCACCTCAAACGTACGCTCGAGGCGCAGCAACAGCTCAACCCTGCCAAGGCTGTCAAAAGCGAAATCTGAATCCAGAGAACTGTCCAGATTCAGCTGTGCTGAAAAATGCTGCTGGGGATGTAACTCGCGCGCGACCTGCTTTACCGTTCGCAGGAGCTGGGTGGCAACACGCTGGGTTGTCCGGTTTGGATTATCCTTCAAAACTACCTCGCTGGAGGTCGGTGCTCAAATAGTAGTATAGGAAGGTTGCTTCTATTGCGGGGGATTACCGACGGACGGGAAATTAGAAGCCTAAGGAGCCTATGAATAAGCTTTCAGCCTTAAGACGGTTCATACGTGCTACCACACACTGATCAGACATCACGTGGCATTCCAGCTCAGCTTCTCAGATAACGAATACCATCGGACATCGCAGATACAAAAAAGCCCCGGTCGCTAAACCAGGGCTTCTTCGCTATAAATTCGGATGGCGGTGAGGGAGGGATTCGAACCCTCGATACGTTTCCGTATACACACTTTCCAGGCGTGCTCCTTCGGCCACTCGGACACCTCACCGAACTTCGTTTTAAACACTGCAGGCAGCGCCTCAAACGAGGTGCGTACTTTAATGTAGTTATCCTTCTGAATCAAGCAATTAGTTACGTATTTTCGGCTTTATTTTATATCCGCATAATTCGCAAGAATCACTCGATTCTATTGCCTGAAAAACAGACAATAAAAAAGCCGCCCGATTTTCACCGGACGGCTAATGCAATGGTAACTGGTGACTGACTTAGTCAGCCTGACGACGCAGGAATGCTGGAATATCCAGGAAATCCATATCATCAGTTCCCGTGCGGCCATTCTGCATTTCTGGCTCTGGCTCACGGGTTGGTTCCGTTACGCGCTTGGATTTCTCTGCTTCCGCACGATTACGCATCGCAGTCGGCAGTTCCAGCTGGCTGTAGTCAGTTGTCGCTGCCGCAGCGCGGCCACCGCCCGTGCTCACTACGCGCACTTCCTGTTCTTTCGCACGACCCAGACCTGTCGCGACAACAGTAACCTTCAGCTCGTCGCTCATCTCTGGATCAATGACTGTCCCCACAACGATCGTCGCAGAATCCGATGCATATTCTTCAACGATGTTACCCACTTCCGAAAACTCACCCAAGCTCAGGTCCAGTCCGGCGGTGATGTTAACCAGAATGCCACTGGCACCTTTCAGATCAACATCTTCCAGCAGCGGGCTGTTGATCGCCGCTTCAGTCGCTTCAGTCGCACGGTTGTCACCGCGACCCGCTCCGCTACCCATCATCGCCATGCCCATTTCGGACATAACGGTTCGAACGTCTGCAAAGTCGACGTTGATCATACCCGGACGGATGATCAAATCAGCAATACCCTGAACCGCACCTTTCAATACGTCATTTGCAGTATTGAACGCGTTGATCAGACTGGTGTTTTTACCCAGTACAGGCAACAGCTTCTGGTTTGGAATGATGATCAGTGAATCAACATTCTCTTTTAATTCTTTGATGCCTTCGTCTGCAATCTTCAGACGTTTACGGCCCTCAAATGAAAACGGCTTAGTCACGACTGCGACCGTCAGAATACCCATATCACGAGCAACTTCGGCCACAACTGGCGCCGCACCGGTACCTGTGCCACCGCCCATACCGGCCGTGATAAATACCATATCGGCGCCTGACAGCATCTCTGCGATACGGTCACGATCATCCATTGCTGCCTGACGCCCCACTTCCGGGTTCGCACCAGCACCAAGGCCTTTAGTCATCTCACCACCGATCTGGATAACAGCCTGCGCCGCCATGTTATCCAGAGCCTGCGCATCGGTATTTGCACAGATAAAATCAACACCTTCTACCTCGGTGGTAACCATATGCTGCACGGCATTACCGCCGCCACCGCCTACGCCGATCACTTTGATCACAGCACTCTGCGGGATACTATCGACCAACTCAAACATGTTCATTTCCCCTCTAGGTTGGCGCCAACCCATAACGCCAGTTGCGCTTAGCGCACCTTTTCACCCATTAAAAGTTTGCCTGAATCCAGGATTTCATCCGGTGGATCAGGTTTGGCTGCACAATCTGAAACTCAGAGCTCTCTGGCTCTACTATCGATACTGATGTGCTAGCCCCATCTTGTTCGCTTGCATCTGCAAGTCTGAGCAATCCTGCCGCCGTGGCATACATGGGATTACCCAGAATATCCGACATACTGCCGAGGCCTTTTGGCGATGCCAGGCGCACGGGCATGTGGAAAATTTCCTCAGCCAGCTCAATCGCTCCTTCCATGCGAGCCGTACCACCGGTTAACACGATGCCGGTTGGTATCAGTCCTTCGAATCCGCTGCGCTTCAATTCCTTCTGAATCAGCACAAACAGTTCTTCGTAACGTGGTTCAACCACTTCAGCAAGCGCCTGTCGCGACAGTTCTTTTGCCGGGCGATCCCCCACATTCGGGACCTTAACAATTTCATGTGCGCTCGCCAGCTGAGAGAGTGCACATGCATACTTAATCTTCAAATCTTCTGCATTCTGCGTTGGCGTACGCAACGCCACCGCAATGTCATTAGTGACCTGATCTCCGGCCACCGGAACAACCGCAGTGTGGTACAAAGCCCCGCCTACATAGACGGCCATATCACTTGTGCCTGCACCGATATCAACCAGACAGACACCGAGATCTTTTTCGTCTTCTGTCAGCACGGAGTGACTGGAAGCCAGCTGACTCAGTACCAGCGAATCAATTTCGAGGCCACACATCCGCACACACTTTTCAATATTTTGGATGGCGTTTGCCGCACCTGTCACCAGATGGACCTTGGCTTCAAGACGCACACCGGACATACCCAGCGGCTCCTTGATACCTTGCTCGCTATCAATCGCATATTCTTGCGGTAAAATGTGCAAAATACGTTGATCTGCAGGTGTTGGTACAGCGCGCGCTGCATCTATAACACGTTCCAGATCCTGAGCAGTCACTTCGCGGTCCTTCAGCGCCACAATTCCTTGAGAATTGATTGCACTGATATGGCTACCCGCTAAAGCCACGTTCACAGAGTGTATTTTACAACCCGCCATCAACTCAGCATCTTCTACCGCTCGCTGAATTGAATTGACGGTTGATTCAATATTCACAACGACGCCGCGCTTCAGACCACGAGAAGCATGCGAGCCTACGCCCACTACTTGCACTTCCCCGTCAGGTCCGACCTCGGCCACCAGACAAACCACCTTAGCGGTACCTATATCCAGTGCGACGATCATATTTGAATCAGCCACTGTTTTTCTCACATTGTTTGCTTTTTAAACATTAAGCACTTTAGAGCAAGTAGAGAAAAACCGCTTAATTTTTGAACGTATATTTTCTCTATGCCGACAAGTAAAGCATGCTCACGTGAACAATCAAGCCATAATTTTCGTATAGATGTTATCGGCCGACTTCAGCCAGCCTTAAGAGAAATTATTGTTGTTTTTCAAGCGGCTACCGTATCAAAGC
>NZ_JBFGYC010000337.1:0-4536 GCF_041587635.1 Pontibacterium sp.
GTTGTCCGTACTCTGGATAAAATGACGTCCGAGAACGAAGAGTATTGTGCCGCTGAACCGGAGCAAGACGGCGCTGACAAAGAGAATCTGTTTAGCAAATATGAAGAGCAGGCTGAAACCGCTCACCGGTTGGCAGCCGAAGCTAAAAACGACCGCACAGGGTACTGTGTACTGGTTGTGGACGACAGCCAACCCATGCAACAGGCACTCGCCGGCGAACTGGAAAAGCTGCCACTGCCCGTCAGTGTAGACTTTGCCGACGATGGCGAATCTGCTCTGGCGAAAGTTGCAGACAATCACTATGACTTTCTGTTTCTGGATATTGTCATGCCGGGTATCGATGGCTTTGAAGCCTGCACCCGCATGCGTGAACTTCCTGAAATGAAAAAAACCCCGATCATCATGCTTTCCTCAAAAAACTCACCGTTGGATGAGGTTAAAGGCATCATGGCCGGGTGCTCTACCTACCTGACAAAACCGATCAATCCGGATGAATTCCAAAAGGTCATTAATCGTGTTTCCAATTGGGTAGATGAGTTTAAAAAAGAATAACCGAGCCAGTTTCAAACTGGCCAATCAGTTAATTTTGCAAGATAAAGAGAAAACGGGTACCCAGCATGCCATCACCTAAAATCTTAGTAGTCGAAGACGATACTGTTCAGCAACTGCACATCTGCCAACTTCTCAGCACCATTGATGCAGAGGTGATTGTTGCCTCCAACGGCAGTGAAGGGATGAAAAAAGCTCAGGAGGAGAAACCCGACCTTATCTTCATGGATGTTGTCATGCCTGAAGTCGATGGTTTTGCCGCTTGCCGACAAATTACTCAGGATGCCGCCACTAAAGATATTCCCGTCGTGATTGTGTCGAGTAAAAATCAGGAAGCAGATAAGGTATGGGCACAGCTTCAGGGGGCAAAAGCTGTTGTTGGTAAGCCTTATAAAGACGAAGAGATTCTCAAACAGGTTAAAGAACTGTTATAAAGGGTCTTCCCGTTTCAGGATCACCCAACAGAACCCGGGTGATCCAACAAAATAATAATAAGATTTACCTGGAGCTGGTTCATGGAAGCAGATGCTTTAAATCTGACCGACCCCCCTGAGAATTTTCAGGAAGTCCGTCACGGCTTTAATGTGGCTGGGAACCATTTTTTGGTACCACGCGCACTCTATTCAGAACTGGTCAACAAACCACGTATCTGCCCTATTCCTACCACACCGAACTGGTTCAAAGGGTTTATTAACCATCGCGGTGAAACCGTTCCCGTTTATGACCTTGCCCAGTTGTCGGGCGATCATAACAGTCCAGATCAAACCCAACGTTGGGTCCTTTTACTTGATGAACAACCTTATATGGCTGGCATCTTACTTGATAGCCCCCCTGTTGCCCTCGTCGCTCCCAATGCATTGGAAAACAGTTCATCTGCCGCCTTTAACGAAGACTTCCACTCGTTTCTGGACAGCTACCTAGAACACGACGGAATCGCATGGGCTGAACTGGATCACCGTCGATTTTTTACAGCAATAAAAGAACGTTTTTAATATCAAAGGTCAAGCATCGCACGCTTTACCTACTGCCTGACGCCAAACAGGCATACAGATAACTTCCTATGAGGAACCTGAGTAATGTGGTCGTTTTTGGAATTTCAGAACATAAAGTTGCCGATCAAGTTCCTGCTCGCGCTTGGCCTGCTGCTTATCGGGCTCTCGTTCATGGGCGCCGCTTACTATCAGACCATCGTCATTGAGGAAGAAGCACAGGCCCGCGCAGATGATCTTGGTAAATTCACCAAGCTGGTCAACGGTATCGAAATCAATATTGCTCGCGCACGATTTTTCGAGAAAAGCTTTCAGGTTGACCGAGATCTGGAACAGCTGAACCAGTTTAACGCCGCCACATCACAGGTCGATGACAACCTCGGCAAACTGCAAGACTACCTGCGTACTGCCGAAGATAAACAGCAGATCCAGGAATTCCAGTCGATCATCGATGACTATCAGGATACCTTCTACGATGGCTCCGAGGCCTTGATGGAAGCGGGTTTAACCAGTGATGCAGGTTTGGCGAAGGAAGTGGCAACCCTCCTGTGGGAAACCGATGCACTGATCATCTGGCTGGAACGTGACTGGCTGCGCGACCAGTTTGAACGAACCCGTACCTCTGTAGAGGAATATGTCGCCAGTAACGGTAGTGACGTAACCTCCGAAGCAGTTAATACAAACCTGACTCGCCTGATCAATCAGCTAGAAGCCGCCAAGATCACTGAATACAAGCAGAACAAAGTGGCCGTTCTGGAAAATATGCGTGCCGTACAGGAGCTGTTTGAAGATCTTGCAGAAGCGATTGACCGTAGCTCCACACAGTTTACTCAGGTCCACTACATCATCCAGAACCTTGTACCGGCGATCGAGGAGATCAATAAGCTGGCAGGTGTCTACAATATGCAAAACTCGGAGCGACAGGCTGCTGATACGCTCGATATGGTGACCTACTTCTTTATCTCCATGGGTTTGATGATCGTAGCGATGGCGATTGCACTGACAATTGCAAAATACGGTGTAATCGATACGGTCAACCGTATTCAGGTAACCGTCGATAAAGTGCGTACAGGTGATGTAACTGCGCGCAGTAATCTGGACACCAAAGACGAACTGGGACAGTTGGCGACCGTACTTGATTCCCTGCTTGATGAGAAAGAGCACGCACTGGCAGAGAAAGAGGAAGAAAACAAACGCTTGAACAGCTCGATCATCGAGTTGATCCAGAACGTATTCCGAATCAGTCAGCGAGACCTGACAGTACGCGTACCCGTTGCAGAAGACGTAACCGGCGCGATTGCCGACTCGATTAACCAGTTGGCATCCTCCATCGAATCGGTACTGCATGAAGTAAGTGACGTATCTGGTCGGGTAAACAACGCATCGGTGCAGGTAAAATCACAGTCGGAAACAGTACTGAGCTATGCAAACCGAGAGCAGGAAGAGATCCTCGAAACCTTGCAGGGTCTGGATTCCGCGATCAAAGCGATGGAACTGATCTCCAAACTGGCATTGCTCTCCAACAATGCTTCACAAAAAGCGATCAAGACATCTGAAACAGCGATGGATTCTGTATCCCAGACTATCGACAGTATCAACAAAATCCGTCAAACCATTCACGAAGCGGAAAAACGTATCAAACGTCTGGGCGAACGTTCTCAGGAGATCGGCGGTATCGTAAACCTGATCAACAACATCTCCGAACGTACCCATGTATTGTCCCTGAATGCGAGCATGCACGCGGCCTCAGCCGGTGAAGCCGGTCGCGGCTTGATGGTGGTTGTAGATGAGGTACAGCGTCTGGCAGAGAACTCTCGAGAGGCAACCGCAGAGATCGAAAGCTTGGTGAACAACATCCAGCTTGAGACAGCCGATACTATCAACGTAATGAACACCGTAATTACCGACGTTGTCGAAGGCACACGACTCGCAGAGGAAGCGGGTGAGCGTATGGATGAAACCCGTGCAACCACACAAACTCTGGTAGATTCCGTAATACGTATCGCACAAAACTCCGTAAAACAGGCCAAGGTGGCCGAACAGCTGCGTGAACGTGCGAGCAGGATCGGCGAAACCTCGAACGCAACCAACGCGGAGATGCAGCAGCAGACAGAACTGTCTGATGAGCTGGTACAAGCGGCGGAAGAACTTCAGCGCTCCATCAGTGTATTTAAACTCGCTGCATCCTGATCTCCGATCAGTTGCAGCCGTAGGTGGTAACTATGTCGTTTGATATACAACACGAGGTCGCGCTGGTCTTTGACCATCAGCGTACATTCCTGTGTAGCACCGGAGAGGAAACAGCCCCTGGTTTTCAGGCGTTGTCAGACTCCCTTTACGCATTAGTCGATAACGCTAGCGAAGAGAACTTCGCTGGCGTTGCCGACGCGCTCGCACTGTATGGGGAGCTGCTCTCTCAAGTCTGTGAAAGCAATCAATATCCCTCTGATCAGCGTATTTTGGATCTGATGGTACAAACTGCTGCTAGCTTTAAAGCATTTTTTCGGGGTGATGAAGATGCGGTACCTCTGCTAATCAAGTTATTGGAAAATAACGGCTGGCCTGAGCCGGTTCCACAGGAAGACACCACCTTTCTGGCAGAGATCCTGACTGAAGATCAGCAACGTATTTTTGTTCAATCGCCTCCTAACGGTGATACCGGCGTAACCGAGCCAACCGAGACGCCGCTGGAAATACCGACTGCAGATCAGACAATAGAATTGAATGAAGTGGTGCTGATTGAAGAGATCGTGGATTCAGGCACTATTGAGCTGCAAGAAACAGGTCAGACATCGTCTCCAGATACACCCATCGATACCTTGCATGCGACGATTCCTGAGTCGCCCACCTCTACCGCCCAATACGCCGCAAAAAAGCTATCCACGTTATCTTCACCGATTGCGGCCACTCAATACCTACATGAACTGGTAGACCTGTTCAGCGAAGAAGAACTCGCCGGAATAGCCGATAGCTGCGCTCTGGCTGCTGAGCTTCTGGA
>NZ_JBFGYC010000338.1:0-4511 GCF_041587635.1 Pontibacterium sp.
GGTTACGTCAGGTGGATTTGGATATGTGTGGTTATCCAAACGCCAGCCAGATCCCAACGCCAATCATCAGCGAGCCAGCTATGCGGTTCATCAGCTTGACGTTGCCACGATCCATCAGCAGATGGCGCAGGGCTTTACCGCCACTGGCGTAGATGATCAGGCACATAAATTCCAGTAACAGGATCAGTGCAACCAGTACACTCAATTGGGGTGCCAGCGGTTGGCTCTGGTCAAGAAACGGGGGTAACAGGGTGACAAAAAATGCCCAGCCTTTCGGGTTGGCGATGGCGGTGATGAAACCGTTTAGCGCGAGCTGGAGGTTGCCTTGTACAGCGACCTCGCTGCCTGGTTCGGGCATCACCAGCTTGCCCTTGGATTGCCACATCTGAACACCTAACCAGCCCAGATAGGCACCGCCGCCTAATTTGAGAAACAGAAAGGCTTCCGGAAACTGCAGCATCAATGCGGCTACACCCAACGCGGCCGCTGAGGCGACCAGACCGACACCAATCAGCTCACCCCACATCATATGTAAACTGCGTCGCACACCCACTGACATGCCCAAGCTAAGGGCCAGCGTCATACACATCCCCGGAGTGATGGAGACAAAAAAGAAGGTGGGGATAAACAGGGACAATAACGCCAGTGACATCCGTGCCTCGGATCAAAAAAGTTTAACAAAACGGGAGTCTACTCTGGGTGTGCCGAATAAAAAAGCGAGCGGGGCGGAACAGGTCGTTATCAGGCCTGAAATCTTCCGGTATATCCATCCTTAAGCTAATAGGCCGGTGCCGGCTGGCTCGCTACAATCCACTCAAACGATTCACTGTGAATGACAAAAAGGGATGTTATGAAAAACGTACTTCTGGGTGCATGTGCTTTATCTGTTGTGTTGGCCGTACTGACGCCAAGCGAGTCTGACGACAAAGTTCACTGGACCTATTCCGGCCACGGAGGGCCGGATCAGTGGGGTGTACTGGATAAATCGTTCGGTGCCTGCGGCGATGGTAAAAGCCAGTCCCCAATCAATATCACCCGTGTGGTGGACGGCGAGCTGCCTGCGTTGGGTATGACTTATACGGCGGGTGGTAATGAGGTGCTGAATAACGGTCATACCATTCAGGTGAATTATGCGGCGGGTAATGTGCTGGCGGTGGGAGAGCGTTCTTTTGAACTAAAACAGTTCCACTTCCATGCGCCGAGTGAAAATATGATTCAAGGTCGTTCTTTCCCGATGGAAGCGCACTTTGTCCACGCTGATAAAGATGGCAATCTGGCGGTTGTGGCGGTGATGTTTGAGCAGGGTGCGGAAAATGCAGAGCTGGAGAAAGCCTGGGCTCAGATGCCGGATGATGCGGACCATAAAGAAGCCCTGACGGCTGCGGTCGATGCTAATCTTTTGTTGCCTGAAAACCGTGATTACTACCGCTTTAGCGGTTCGTTAACCACGCCACCGTGTTCAGAAGGTGTGAACTGGTTTGTGATGAAAGATTCGGTGACTGCTTCTCAGGCGCAGATCGATAAATTCACACACGTGATGGGGCATCCGAATAACCGTCCGGTACAGCCGATCCATGCGCGTATTGTTGTACAGTAATACGTATTCTGTATTTTTTGCGGGTGTCATCGAAAGGTGATGCCCGCTCACGCCTTTAGTCCGCATAGCTAATCTACCTAAAAACTTCCCCTTCATGCTCGATTTTCTAGCTGCGCTTTCCGAGTGATAGGAATACCTTAACGGTGTCCGAGCAGAGGCATCTCAGCGGTTTTTGCGGGGTAAATGGGGCCAGAATTCAGTTCTGTATAGGACCGAATGCATAAAGGGCTGGACGCATTCGCGATCTGGGTAGATAATTCCTACCAAATTAGTTGGTTATTGTTTGAGATGAGTATGTTTTCCAATCTCTTTGGTAAGAAACGGTCAACGGAGCAGCCCATGACAGCGCCAGAACAGGCACAGGTAGAAGCAGCCTTACAGCAGATTCAGGATCCTTATCTGAAGCAGGATCTGGTTGCTGCCGATATTGTGAAAGCGGTCAGTGTGGACGGCGACAAGCGTAAAGTTTCACTGGAGTTTCCGTATCCGTGTGCAGGCATTCAGGCAGATCTGACAGCGCAGATTCAGGCGGTGTTGGGTGATGATGTTGAGATCGAGTTCAGCACGAACATTCAGCCTCATGCGGGTCAGAACCAGTTGCCCAATATGGCGAGTGTGAAGAACATCGTCGCGGTGGCATCGGGCAAAGGTGGTGTGGGTAAATCCACCACAACTGTTAACCTGGCGCTGGCGATGGCGGCAGAGGGTGCTAAAGTGGGCATCATGGATGCAGACATCTATGGTCCGAGTCAGGGCCTGATGTTGGGCGTTGAAGGCCAGCGTCCAGAGCCTGTGGGCGACAAACATATGAAACCGGTGGTGTCCCACGGTATTCAGTCCATGTCGATGAGCTACCTGATCGACGAAAACACCCCAATGGTATGGCGTGGCCCGATGGTAGCGGGTGCGTTGCAGCAGCTGATGACCCAAACGCTTTGGGAAGACCTGGATTACCTGTTTGTGGATATGCCACCGGGTACCGGAGATGTGCAGCTGACCTTATCCCAGAAAGTGCCGGTGGCCGGTGCGGTTGTCGTGACAACGCCACAGGACATTGCGCTGCTGGATGCGAAGAAGGGCGTCGAGATGTTCCGCAAAGTGGACATTCCTGTGCTGGGTGTTGTGGAGAACATGAGCACTCATATTTGCAGCAATTGTGGTCACACCGAGCATATCTTTGGTGAAGGCGGTGGTGAGCGTATCTCTGAGCAGTACGACACGGAATTGCTGGGTAACCTGCCGTTGTCTTTGTCGATCCGTAAACAGGTCGATGCGGGTAACCCTACGGTATTGTCTGATCCGGATAGTGCCGAAGCACAGATCTACCGTGATATCGCCCGTAAAGTTGCGGCGATATTGGCTAAACGTGGAAAAGCAGCACCCGCTGCCTTCCCAAATATCTCCATCGAAGAAGACTGATTTGTCGGCACGTCGGTTGGGTGGAGCAACGCGATACTCAGCATTGAGGTATAAGCACAGGCTTCATTAGCGGGAATCTGTAGGGCAGGCTTTAGCCTGCCGGTAGCCTGAAGGGCTACCCTACATGCTCGAAGTAGGTTTATTTTTGCGTTGATCAAAAAATGTTCACTTAAACGCCGTGTTTTCGTCATGAAAGTGCGGCTTTTTTCTGTGGAAAAAGGTAGAATACCGCCTCTTTTTTGTATGCAGACTTTGTAAGCGGAAACTCTACATGGGTATAAAATCAGATTCCTGGATTCGTAAGATGTCGCAGGAGCACGAAATGATCTCGCCTTTCGAGCCTCAGCAGGTTCGTCACACAGACGGCGGTCGTATCGTCTCTTATGGTACATCCAGCTACGGCTACGATGTACGTTGTGCAGATGAGTTCAAGATCTTTACTAACATCAACTCCTCCGTGGTTGATCCAAAAGACTTCGACGAAAACAGCTTCGTTGATGTGAAGTCTGACGTCTGCATTATCCCGCCCAACTCGTTTGCGCTGGCACGTACGGTTGAGTATTTCAAAATCCCACGTGACGTGCTGACGATCTGTCTGGGTAAAAGCACGTATGCCCGTTGTGGCATCATCGTGAACGTCACCCCTCTGGAACCCGAGTGGGAAGGCCACGTGACACTGGAATTTTCCAACACCACGCCACTGCCCGCTAAAATCTACGCCAACGAAGGTGTGGCGCAGATGTTGTTCCTCGGCGCTGATGAAGTGTGCGAAACCTCCTATCGGGATCGCGACGGCAAATATCAGGGACAGACCGGCGTTGTAGTTCCTCGTACCTGATAACTCTTCTGTATTGATTGATGAAAGAAACACGTAAAGACATAGTCTCATTCTGGAAGCAGCTGGAACAAACCATTGACCAGCTGCTGGGTAGCCGCGCGGAAGATCGCTTTGAAGCTGATACATTGCTCAAAGATTACCGCGACCAGCTCCAGAAAATCGACCGTAACCTGACTTTCCACTTCGAGCGTGACGATGAGTCCGAAGGCCCGGTGGAGATGATTTTCGGCTGCGACGGATTCCCTGAATCCATCGCTAACGTATTGAGCCTGATCGGTGCTGCACCGGATGTACAGGGCATTCACTTTAAGGCGTTTAACCATCGCTACGACCCTGTGCCAACACACGTGCACGTGGGTGATGAGTTGTGTGAACTGCGTGATTTTTGGTTCAGCCTGCGTGAAGTGCGCGGTCGTCTGCATCTGGAAATTTATATGCAGGACGCGCCAAAAGTGCTGGATATGGATCCACGCGTAGAAGCAGTGATGATCTTTCTGGATGCATTGATTGGTGAATACGAACTGATGACCCGAATCTGGGCGCTGGATTGGTTCGAGTTGCCGGTTGCACCGGAAGACTACGGTTTTATTCCGTTGGGCCGCCTGCGTGAAGTCTTTGATGAGATCAAAGGCGAATCCGTACCTGTGGGTATCACAC
>NZ_JBFGYC010000339.1:0-4499 GCF_041587635.1 Pontibacterium sp.
CCCTGTCCAGCATTGCACCGGAGATCAAGATCTACGCGGCAGAACCTCTGAACGCGGATGATGCGGCGCGCTCTTTCTGTGCCGGCCACATCATCGCCGATGATGCGCCAAACACTGTGGCCGACGGCCTGAAAGTGCCGTTGAAAGACCTGACCTGGCACTTCGTCAGCAATCACGTCACCGACATCCTCACCGCGACGGAAGAGGAGATTATCGACGCGATGAAGCTGATCTGGAAGCGCATGAAGATCGTCGTAGAACCAAGCAGCGCGGTACCGCTGGCGACGATCCTGAAGAATCCTGACGTCTTTAAAGGTAAGCGTGTCGGGGTCATCCTCACCGGAGGCAATGTCGACCTCGACACACTTCCGTGGCTCAACAACTGATCTGATTTATCGACCGGAGAATAAAAATGACTGCATTGAATGATCCTAAGAACCTGGAAGTGGGTTACGACGTACCGGCGGTACCGGGAATGGACGAAGCTGATATCCAGACGCCTTGTCTGGTTGTTGATCTGGACGCGCTGGAAAAGAACATCCGCACCATGGGCCAGTACGCCAAAGGGATGGGTGTGCGCCATCGTGTGCACGGCAAGATGCATAAATCTGTTGATATTGCGCTGCTGCAGGAAAAGCTGGGTGACAGCTGTGGTGTGTGCTGCCAGAAAGTATCTGAAGCGGAAGTGTTTGCCCGCGGTGGCATCAAAGACGTACTGGTCTCCAATCAGGTGCGTGATCCGGCCAAGATCGATCGGATGGCACAGCTGCCGAAGCTGGGTGCACGGACGATCTGTTGTGTTGATGACATTGAAAACGTGGCGGAGCTGTCTGCGGCAGCACAGACACACGGCACCGAGATTGAATGTCTGGTTGAAATTGACTGTGGCGCGGGGCGTTGTGGTGTCGATGCCGGTCAGCCGGTGGTGGATATTGCACAGGCGATCGACTCGGCTCCCGGCCTGAAGTTTGCCGGTATCCAGGCATATCAAGGTGCGATGCAGCACCTGCAGAACTACAACGAGCGTAAAGAGAAAGTTGACGTCGCGATTGAGATGGTTGCGCGTTCAGTCGACATGCTGAAAGCGGTAGGACTGGAGTGTGACATCGTGGGTGGCGGCGGTACCGGATCTTACTACTTTGAAGGTGGCTCCGGCGTCTACAACGAACTGCAGTGTGGCTCTTATGCCTTTATGGATGCGGACTACCAAACCATCCATGACGAAAATGGCGAGCGGATCTCTGAGTTCGAGAACTCACTGTTCATTCTGACCACGGTGATGAGTCACGCCAAGGCCGACAAAGCGATCTGTGATGCGGGTTTGAAAGCGCAGTCCGTAGACAGTGGTCTGCCGTATGTCTTTGGGCGTGATGATGTGGAATACATCAAGTGCTCCGACGAACACGGTGTGATTTCGGACCCAAGCGGTGCGTTAAAAGTGAACGAAAAGCTGAAGCTGGTGCCGGGACACTGTGATCCAACCTGTAACGTGCACGATTACTACGTGGGTGTGCGTAACGGCAAGGTAGAAACCCTGTGGCCGGTCAGTGCGCGCGGTAAAGCGTACTAATCAGAAATCTGCAAACAGGTTCAATTATCTGCCGCCCCGGACTCCCCTTGGGGTGGCACCTCAGAATTCTTAGGAGAAAGTCTATGGCCAATCCGTTGAACGGAGCCGATACAGGCGTCTCAATTATTTCCGAAGCGGTATGTGAAGCTGTCGTCGGGCGCGGTGAAGCGTTCACCGCCGTAGAAAGTGTATTTGCCGCCATGGCCAAAGGGGATGCTTATAACTTCCCTGTGGTACGTGAAGCGATCGGCCACGCTGATGCGCTATACGGCTTTAAATCCGGTTTCGACCGTGCCGGTATGGTACTGGGTGTTAAATCCGGTGGTTACTGGCCGGGTAATGTCGATAAAAACCTGACTAACCACCAGTCCACGGTGATTCTGTTTGATCCGGACACCGGCAAGATGAAGTCGATTGTGGGTGGTAACTACCTGACTGCCGTGCGCACGGCGGCATCTTCTGCAGTATCCATCGCTCACCTGGCCCGCAAAGATTCCAAGGTGCTGGGTATGGTTGGCGCGGGGCATCAGTCTACCTTTCAGCTACGCGCGGCGGTTGAGCAGCGTGACTTCGAAAAAGTCGTCGCCTGGAACCCGCATCCGGAATACCTGCCGCGTCTGGCCGCCGTTGCTGAAGAGCTGGGCCTGCCATTCGAAGCGGTCGACCAGCAAACACTGGGTGCTCAGGCTGATGTGATCATTACGATCACCTCCGCGTTTGAACCGCTGATGATGAAGGACTGGGTTAAGCCGGGTACGCACATTGCGTGTATGGGTACCGATACCAAAGGCAAGCAGGAGGTCGATCCTGAGTTGCTGGCGGCGGCGACCGTGTTTACCGATGAAGTCGCACAGTCGATCAGTATCGGTGAAGCGCAGCATGCGGTGGCATCCGGTGCACTGAATGTCGATGACATCACCCCGGTGGGGGATGTGATTAACGGCATCCATGCCGGGCGCAGCTCAAATGACGAGATCACCCTGTTTGATGGTACCGGCGTCGGTCTGCAGGACCTGGCGGTGGCGTCTTCAGCGGCCCGCCTTGCAGAAGAGCAGGGTAAGGTGAATTTCGTCAGCCTTTGAATGCCTATCATCAGGAACCTTGTTGCCAGAAACTGAGCGGTTAACGCTGCTCCCCTGGGATCATCCCATGCCACGGGTCACCGTAGGTATATCCCCCTTGCTACGGTCATAACATGTGTAGCGCCTCCCCCCTTTCCGGGTTGGAAAGGGGGCTTTTTTTGTCTGTATACCTACCCGGCGCGATCAGACAATACGGACTTTAGGTATCTCAATATGAACAACATTGCTAGAAAGCGGATGCGACAGCTCCTGGAAAGTGACCAGTGTGTGACCTGTGCCTCCGTGTTTGACCCGTTGTCGATTCGGATGGCTAACGATATTGGCTTCAAAGTCGGTATTCTTGGTGGCTCGGTTGCCTCCTTAATGAACCTCGGCGCGCCGGATATCTCCCTGTTAACGTTGAGCGAACTAAGCAATCAGGCGCGGCGTGTGTGTGGAGCGGCTAACCTGCCGGTGGTTGTTGACGGCGACAGCGGTTACGGTAATTCGCTTAACGTCATGCGTACCGTCACCGATCTGGAACATGCCGGAACTGCCATGATTACTCTGGAAGACACGGTATTGCCGCGGCCACACAACAAACCCGCGATGAGCCTGACCTCAATCGATGAGGCATTGGATAAATTGCGCGCGGCGCTGAAAGCACGCACTGATCCGGAGTTTGCCATTTTTGCGCGTACTCACGCGCTTAAAGAGCATTCGCTTGAGGCACTGCTGGAGCGAGTGAAGGCGTATAGCAAGCTGGGTATTGATGGAGTCTGCATCTTTGGCCTGACGGAGAAAGACAAGCTTGCCGTGCTGTCTGAAGTAACGGACCTGCCGCTGATGCTGATTAGCTACGGCGACGTTGATCTGGGTACGCCGGGTGCGATGGCAGCCCACAATGTGCGCATCCAGTTTGCAGGGCATCAGGCGTTCGAGGAATCTGTCAAAGCGGTGTACCTGTCGCTGATGCAGCTTTATTCAAGCGATATCAACATGCGTCCCGACATGACCGGTCAGGACCTGATCCGTCTCTACGCGCAAACCCAAAAATATAGCGAGATGATCTCCGAGTATGTATCGCCAGCATAAATATGTTGGCTGTGAAAAAGTTAACCCGCGGGTTAGAATTGAATGCCATTCAGAACGGCTAAATAAGGCATTTTAATGACCACGCTCTTCTTTGATCTCGATGGCACGCTATTGGATACCCAGCGAGGTATCGCCGAATCCATTCGCGTGGCACTGGCCGAGCTGGGGCAGGGTGAGATCAGTGACCAGCAACTACAGCGCTGTTTCGGGCCTCCGCTGCGGGTCAGCTTCGCCTGGCTGTTGAACACCCAGGACAAGGCGCTTATTGCCGATGCAGTGGCTATCTTCCGTCAGCATTACCTGCATACCGGGATCTATAACTATCAGGTGTATTCGGGCGTACGCGAGCTGCTTGAGCAGTTGATCCGGTCTCAAGGGGGCGGGGAGGTGACGCTGCACGTACTCACCGCCAAACCGCAACATCAGGCCGAATGGCTGCTTGAGCATGCGGACCTCACACATTTCTTTAAAACGGTGCATGGTAGCGAAGACAGTGGCATTAGAAGTGATAAATCAACCCATCTGACCAGCATCCTGACTGATGATACGTTTTATGGCCGCACAAGCTGGGTCATCGGCGACCGTGCCAGTGATATCCAGGCTGCGAAAGCCAATGGCAGTCTCTCGGTTGCCGTCCACTGGGGGTATGGTGATCATCAGGAGCTGGTGGGGGCGGGGAGCGACTTCCATATTGCTAGCCCTCAGGATCTATTGCCCCTTCTGGACGTTTAAGTTCACCGTACTGCCAGTCCTCCAGTCCTCCAGTCCTCCAG
>NZ_JBFGYC010000340.1:0-4486 GCF_041587635.1 Pontibacterium sp.
CCACTCAGTAGGCCGTTGGGGAAGGGGTGACACCATAGATCTGAGCAGAGGTGCCGCGATGTTACCGATACAACAGATGATCGCAGAAATCGAAGCGGAGGTTGGTTACACGGCCGGTATGACCGGTCGGCCTGAGCTTTCCGAGCAGGTGCGGGAGGCGATGCGTCAGGTGCCTCGGCATATGTTCGTAGATCCCGAGCTAATGGATGAGGCCTACGACAACTACCCGCTGCCGATCGGCTACGACCAGACCATCTCGCAACCCTATATGGTGGCAATCATGACCGATCTGCTCGAACCGAAACCCCATCATCGGGTGCTGGAGATTGGTTGCGGCAGCGGTTATCAGGCCGCCATTCTTTCGCTGCTGGTGCAAAAGGTCATCAGTCTGGAGATCGTCGGTCCCTTAGCTCGGAGTGCCCGAGAGCGGCTGGCACGGTTGGGGTACCACAATGTTGAGGTGATCGAAGCAGACGGTCAGTTCGGCTGGGAACAGCAGGCCCCCTATGACGGCATTATTGTGACCGCTGCGCCGGAAGATATCCCGCAGCCGCTGATCGACCAGCTGGCGCCGGGTGGGCATCTGATTATTCCCGTGGGTGCCCGCTATATGGCCCAGGAACTGCTGGATATTCATAAAGTCACGGAGGATGAGGTCATCACTAAGGGGGTGTTGGGGGTGAGTTTTGTGCCGTTGACCGGTGGTGCTTAGATCGGCGCAGGGAGGGCGGAGAAACTATATTGCCCTGTGCTCTTCGGTGTAATCTTTGTCCCACCTATCTCACATCGGCAGCCAGCGTGAGCGCCGGAGCGGTCGGCTTTTGAACTCTGTCATTTGGCTATAGTGAGGGCAGTCAGCATATTAGCCAGTGAGCACAGAGCCTGACACTATTTCTAACAACCCGGAGCGGGGAGGTGTGCCTGATGGGGAGCCGTATGCGTAGCCTGATCTTCTCCACACTCATGCCGCTGATGCTGGGCGGCTGTACCGACAGCATCGTCAACCACTTCGCGTTCTACCCGATGCGCTTCAGCGCCAGCGACTACAACCTGACCGGCAGTAGCATTCGGGACGTAGCCTTCACCACTGAAGATCAGATCCGCCTGCACGGCTTTTATCTCCCCAGCCGTGGTCAGCAGAAACTGGTGATCTTTTTTCACGGCAACTTCGGCCATGCGCTGCACCGCCTTAGTGCCGCTAAGCAACTGGCACAAACCGGCGTCAACGTCTTGCTGGTGGGGTACCGTGGTTACGGCCGCAGCGAAGGTAAACCCAGCGAGTTGGGCATCTACGCTGATGGCGAGGCTGCCCTTCAATACGCCACCGACACGCTGAACTTCGAGATGCAGAATATCTTTATCCTCGGCCGCTCCCTCGGCTCCGCCGTGGCGATCAATATGGCGCAGGGACGCGAACTGGGCGGACTGATTCTGATCAGCACCTTCACCAGTGGCCATGAAGTGATGACAGATGCAGGCATGGGCTGGCTGCGCTGGTTTGTCGACCGGCGGCCCTTCGATCAGGTCGCCAAGCTGGATCGGGTGAATGTGCCCGCTTTGTTTATCCACGGCGAACGGGACCGGGAGATACCGTACCGGCTGGGTGAAAAGCTCTACCAGCGTTATCCCTCACCATTCAAAAGCATGCTGAGCGTATCCGATGCAGGGCATAACGATCTGTTTGTAGATTACGGGGAGGCAATCTGGGCGCGGATCGCGGTGTTTATTGCAGAGCCGCAGGCAAGTGCAGGTCAGGAAGAGCGGTGGTGACATCATCTACCGTGAAACCGGATCGTTTGTAGGGTGTCGTTAGCGTAACGCACCGTTACCGTTGATAGTGGTGCAATACGCTATGCTATTGCACCCTACTGGCTGCAGCGAACGACGGGTAACATGGTCGTTACAGGGCGTCCGCCTCCGCTTGTTTACAATTCAGGGCTTCACCGTTGCCATCCTGTTTTCGCGGCTTTTTGTCATCGGTGACCAACGCCTGATAACCCGCGTGGCGAACCGAGTCCAGCAGCTGCTCTACGTCTGTTTCTTCCACATCGATCATCTTCAGCGCTTCACCACCCAGGTGCAGGCTGCTCTCCATCGCTTCCGGGAAGGCGTGGGTGGCGCCGGCTTTGTAGAGGTCATGGCAAGACTTCAAATCCCGCGCGCGGGAGATGATGGGCACGTTTGGATAGTCACTACGGATGTGACTGATCGCACGTAAGGCCGAAGGCGTATGGTCGATGGTCATCACCACCAGTGAGGCCTGTTCCATATGCATTGCCTGCAACAGGTGCGGATCGCCCACGTCCCCATAGAGCACCGGCATGCCACGCTCCTGACCTTTGGCGATATGGGTGGGATTGGTATCAAAGGCGATAAAAGGGATATCGCGTTCCTGCAGCAGGGTGGCGACGGTGTAACCGACCCGCCCGAAACCGCCAATGATCACGCGGCCCTTGGCGTTATCCTCAGGAATATCCAGTGCCGTCTGTGGTTGAGCGTCGTTGCCCGGATTGCGTTTGGCCTGCATCGCCGCAATGGAATCTGCTGCCCGTAGGGCCAGCGGTGTCAGTACCATGGAGACCGAAATTACACCCACCGCCAGCACAAAGGTTTCATCGCTGATCACCTGCAACGCTTTGGCTGAGCCAAAGAGCACAAAACCGAACTCACCCCCCTGAGAGAGTAACAATGCAATACGCACCGCCAGCGGCCGGGCGTAGCCAAAGGCCATCGCCAAGCCCAGAAGTACGGCAAACTTCAGCGCGATGATCACCAGAATATGCTGCAGGAAGAGACCCGCCTGGTCGGCCAGTGCGGCCAGATCGATCGACATGCCGACCGCGACAAAGAACAGGCTCATCAACAGCCCTTTGTACGGTTCTACAGACGCCTGTACCTGCAGACGGTAATCTGAGCCGGAGAGCAGCATTCCCATTATGAAGGCGCCCAGCGCCATGGATACGCCCGCGTAGTGCATCGACCAGGCCGCCAGAAAGACCGCCAGCATCACCACCAGGAAGAATCCCTCTTTGTTGCCGCGCACCGAGAGATGGTGCAGGGCGTGCGGTAGCATATAACGGCCGAACACCGCGATCAGGGTTAGCATGCCCGCCACTGTCGCAAACTGCTGCCAGAGCGGTACTGAGGCCGACAGCTGCCCGGTGTCGGAGATGATAGGGACCAACGCCAGCAGCGGTACGATGGCCAGATCCTGCATCAGCAAGATGGAAAAGGCCGCCGTGCCGTGTCGGCTGTTGATCTCGCCGCTCTCCTGCAACAGCTGTAACACCAGTGCGGTGGAGGAGAGGGCGAAGGTCATACCGATCAGCAGTGCGCTGGTCCAGCTCGGCTGGAACAGGTAGAAGTAGGCGCCGATCACGCCGCCGGAGAGCAGTATTTGCAGCAGGCCCAGACCAAACACCTCGCGCCGCATCGTCCAGAGGCGGGTAGGTTTCATCTCCAGCCCGATCAGAAACAGCAGCAGCACCACGCCCAGCTCGGTGAAGTGGCGCACTTCTTCTACGTGGCTGGTGACATAAGGTCCGCCGGAGTAGGGGCCGACCACGATACCGGCCACCAGCAGGCCGAGAATCGAACCCAGTCCAAAGTGTTTAAACAGCGCGACGGCAATCGAGGTCGCAACCAGCACCATCAGTGCCGAGGTAATAAAGTGATCCAGATGCATTTAGAGCCTGTTGGGTTAAGAGCAGATGGTTGTTGAGTTACAGCCCAGAGTTATAAATGCAACTAAAGGCGTAATCAATACTTCTGAAGTGCCGGTTTTGCGGCTGCGAAGCTCAGGCCGCAATCTACCCTGCTGAGGTGATTTAGCCAGAAGTAGGATTTTAGCATGTAGCTCTTCCACATAGCGTGTAGCTTGTCAGCTTCCGAAGGTTGTTCATGTATAAAGGACGATGGATCTGAGATCCTTTCTAGCTCGATCCGTGAGCTTAATATTCAGCGTCTACTTTGCCAATTTCCTTAACTCTTCAAAGACTGCTCCACCGTCGCGAATACGTCCTGCCTCCAGATCCGCCATACCCTCTTCAATCGCCGCTTTGAACTGTTGTACCTTGTCGGCCTGGTACTGCTCAAATTCTTTGTTGGATATCACCGCCGCGACGGGTTTGGCCGTTGCGTGAGATACGAACTGCTTCAGACTGAGCTTTTAGGATTAAGTCATCAAACTCACGTTTGGCTTCTGTTGCTGTGAGTTCCATAGCTATCGCTCATTTTGATCAATTTGTTAGCTTTAATCATTACGGCATAGATCGTTGCCTGTCGTTCTACACAACGGCGAATCGCCACCGGGTTTGTTCAGATCAAGACATAGGTAGAATCCCGACTGCAACGACTTGCACCAAAACCGATCACGTAGCACACTGCTGTTCAATAACCGGTCAGGACCGACCGCATAAGGATCAGATACAGGGTGTGTACGGTGCAGTGGATGCGTCTCCTCTTTTTACTTCTCTTCGTCTCAGCG
>NZ_JBFGYC010000341.1:0-4466 GCF_041587635.1 Pontibacterium sp.
ACACCGTGACAGGAAATACAGGAGGTTCGGAACTCATCAGAGCCTATAAGTTCTTCTTCAGCAGAAACTTCACTATGCCACTTCAATTGATCTGCTAAATCAAGATGATTTGACCGCACGGAATTGTGCGCGCCCTCCAGATTGACTTATATCAATTCTATTTTGGCTAAGAGGGAATCAGGATGAGGATAGAAGTACATCGTCCTGGCGTCTCCTGCGGATCAGTGTGCTTACATGTTATCCCGCTATTTCTGCTATGTGCACGCGGTCGGTGCCATAAACACAGTACTGTCCTTTACCCGCTCTTTTGGCTTGATACATCGCGGAATCTGCATTTTGGAGAAGTGCCTTGATGTTCCGGTCACTATTATCCGATAGCGCTACACCAATACTGGTCGACACTTGAACACTGTCTATGCCGTTCGGCAGCATAATAGGTTCGCTGATGCCGTTAATTATTCGTAAGAACAGCTCGCGTAGCCGTTCAGCATCGTTAAAGCCGGGGAGTAACAAGACGAACTCATCACCACCCACTCTCGCGGCGGTATCAGACTCACGAAGAAAGGATTGCAGCCTCTCGGCGACTGTCTTTAAAACTAAGTCTCCAACATGGTGACCGTAACAGTCATTGATCTCTTTGAACTCATCCAGATCCAGAACGCATATGGCCGAGAAGCTATCCAATCGGTGTTCTGAGGTGAGGGCGATCTTAAGGCGATCATTTAGTAGTAGACGGTTAGGAAGGCCGGTCAGTGCATCAAAGTATGCCAGTTCATCCAGGACTTTTTGTCTTTCGAGGAGTTTGGCGTTTAAGACGGATAGGGTTTTCGCGTGCTGTGATGATTTGGCCATGAGCAACGCGATCATCAGAGTGAGAGAAAGCAGAGCGGCTAACAGTAACCAGGGCTGCTGACTTCTGTTGGCGGATAAAAACTCAGGTGACGCATGAAGTTCTAGCATCCACTTCCGGCCTGGAATATGGAGGGGGAAGCGGGTTTTGATTGATGGTGGGTGGATGTCTGCCACATTAGGCGCGGTCGTGTTAGTCGCCACTGTACCAGCACTTAATCGGGGATAGATCTGAATGGGCTCTTCGGTAGAGACATCAAACAGCTTCATACCGATATCTCTTGTGCTTAACGCGTCCTGTAGCTTGAGCAATAGGATTTCCGGTCGCAGCATTAGGATGATGTAACCTTTTAGCGCGTTCCAGCGTTCTGTCGGTGTATTGATAGGCTTTTCATTGTTGTAGATAGGATGGTACATGGCGACCGCAAGTGGCCCATCAGGGTCCTGAACGATAGGGAAGGGCGGTGTGGTGTCTTTGGTACCATTCTTTGCTGCATCGCGGATGGTAATGGTATTAAAGGGGCGCGCTAATGGATCAAGGCCAACCGCTTTACGATTCGGTTCTAAAGGTTCTGCGTAAAAAATGGGGAAGTATTCCTTACGATTAGGGGCTCGGACGACTGTATCAGCCTCTTCAGATACATCGAATATCCCTAGTGGAGCCAGGCCCAATGAAGTCAGTCTGGCCTCGTAGTGCGTCCGTTGGGTGTCAGGTATGCGAGGTGCCCAATGAACGGCAGTAATTTCCTGATGTTTCTCCAGTACGGTATTTGCGAATTGTCGGTATTCCTCTCGAGAAGGTTGTGTCCGTGCCTCAAACAGGCCAGCGAACGAGGTTGATAGCATGGTTGATTGCTCAATCAGTCCCTGAACTCTCAGGCTTTGGGTTTGAGCGTATTGTGCGAAGTCGGCACGGATGCGTTCATCTTCGTAGGACCGGCTAACGTGGAATGCACTTTGCGATAGCAGGATACCGAGTATGAAGACAAAAATTGCAGGTAGGAAGATTGCAGCGCCAAGAGGCTGGCATCCTTTCTCATTCTCTTGCTCAGTCAATTTATTTAACACCACTGCATTCCCAACGTTGTCACAAAATACATAGATATCAGTGCGTCTCGTTCTTTATCGTTTAATAATGAACTTGATTTAATGTAGACGAGATAAATGGATTAAGCGCAATTAAAATGTAAAAAACATTAGTATCAATGGGATGCGCGTTATTTTTTTGTGTGGGGTGGCTTTTTGTTGCTATGGTCTCAAACGGTGTTTTTAGTTTTTATGTTTGAAAATATGTTGGGATATGATGATCTTAGCTTCCGTAAGAAGCGTTGGTGGGTTCTACTGGTAGGGAAAAAGGCGCCGTTGTATCAGAACAACGACGCAAAGGATGTCGCGGTAAAGCGATCTAAGCGGAGAGGTAGTGCAATTAGTAACCGAGCAATAACTTCGGCAAGAACAGGGACAGTTCCGGGACGAAGGTCACCAGGAACACCATCGGCAAGTGGCCAAAGCAGAGGAACTTCAACGTCGGGGTGATATAACGGTCAAGCGACAGTTTGCTTACCCCGCCTGCCATATAGAGCATGGGTGCGCAGGGTGGCGAAACATTACCCAAACCAAGGTTAACCCCCACAACGGCCGCGAAGTGGATCGGATCAATACCCAGTTCGTTGATGATTGGCAGGAAGATAATGGCTGCCAATACACTGCCGGAAATGTCATCGACGATCATGCCGATCAGCAGCAATAGCAGGTTGATCAACAGCAAAATCACGTATTTGTTGTCAGAAATCTCCAGCAAAGCCAGCGCAAGATCACGCGGAACTTGCTCCAGAATCATGGCGCGACTCATGATGAACAGGAAAAACAGCACCGCCATGATCGAGCCGGTCATCGTAACCGCTCGTACGGTTACCGCCCCCAAACTGCTCAATGACATGCCTTTGTAGATAAACAGGCCCACAGGGATCGCGTAGATTACGGCTATCGCGGCTGCTTCTGTTGGCGTGGCAATACCGCTGTAGATCGCACCCAGAATGATCAGGGGCATCAACAGTGCAAAGGCTGCGTGATAACCTGTCTTAGCAACGCCTTTTGCGGCTTGTGCAAATGGCAGTGGTGCATCGACCTGAATATCCGGATTATTGCGTAGGAACCAGATGTTCAGACCGCAGTACAGCAGCGTTAGCAGGACGCCGGGGATGATAGTGGACAGGAATGCTGCGCCTACCGATAAACCGCCAGTGATTGAAAATACAATCATTGGAATGCTCGGCGGAATTAGCAAGGCCAGTACAGATGAGCAGGCAACCAGTGCCGTTGCATGACCTGCAGGATAGCCCTCACGGACCATACGCGGAATCATAATCTGACCGACCGCAGCAATCGCCGCAGAAGAACTGCCAGAGATCGCACCGAATAACGCGCAGGTCAGCACAGTGACGGCGCCAAGTCCGCCTTTGATGCGTCCGACAATGGAGTTAACGAAGTTCAGTAATCGCTCTGAGATCCCTCCTTCTGCCATTAGCAGGCCGGCAAAGATAAACAGTGGCAGCGCCAGTAGGGCAAAGCCGCTGGCCGTCTTAAAACCATGCGGGATCAGGAATGAGATGTTGTTGCCGGTGGTGAACGCAAACATCACGGCGCCGATGCCAAAGGCAAATGCCACCGGTATTTCGATCAGGATCAGGATGACAACAACGAGCATAGCGACAAGAAATAATGTCATTGCGCAGCCTCCTTGGTGTTTAGTGATTTTCTAGCGCGGTGCTTACGGCGCAGGTCACGGAATTCGTTGATTGTTTCGAGCAGGAAGTAACCCACCATCATCGCGAAACCGACGATCATGCTGGCGCTCCATAAGCCACGCGGCCAGCGCAGGTTAATACTCAGGCGGTCCCGGTCCAGTTCCTTGATTGCGTATTTACAAGCGAAGTAACCAAAGATACAGGCGGCGATCATGCAGGTGATGGAACCGATAAAGCGGATCATGTTGACCTTATAGGGGTCTTTTACGATCAGGCTGACAATACCGCCGTGAATGTGCTCACGTTCGCGGGTGGCGTATCCCATGCCGAGGAAATAGATCCAGACTGCGAGCAGGATGGAGGCTTCTTCAATGCCGGTAAATGGCGACTCAAGCACATAGCGCATGATGACCTGAGCAAACATCAGGAAGGCCAGGCCCAGGCCCGCCAGCATCATCATAGCGCGGAACATCCAGTTCAGGATTCGCTCGAAACGAATCAGATAGCCGTCAACTTTGTTATTGGGTTGTTCTGGAATCGCGTGTAAGTGGGGAGGAATAGGGTGTTTACTCAGATCTGGATCATAATCGTAGATCTTGGTGTCACCCACGGATTTAACAGGTGTGAAAAGCTTGTCTTGTTGCATGGTACTGATCCTGAAAAGAGTATCCGGGAGGGGTATCGCCCTTCGGGCCCTCGCTGTCCCGATATTGGGGGTCAGGACAGCGAGGAGGGCGATACCAAAACGGTTCGGGAAGGTGCGAACAAGTCCTGTAGGCGCTCTGGCTGTCGGGAGGGTTCACAATCGAGAAAGCACTTTGCAGGAATGTTGAAACCTTTCAAAAAGTGCTGACGCTGGGTGTGGGCCCT
>NZ_JBFGYC010000342.1:0-4464 GCF_041587635.1 Pontibacterium sp.
CGAGTGACAGGGCGTGAGTTAGATCTGCTCAGGCCCCATCGAGAATACTCAATTCTGATCAGAGGAATTTCTGTAAGGAGAATGCACCTCGCAGATCGCCAGCCTTAAAGCCTCGTGCGTTATCGGCTGGATATAATACGTCCAGCTTTTCAGCGATTTCGGGCTTGATCTTACTGCCGTGGCAGGCGAGGCATTTATCGCCGACCGGGATAGCCTTCATCATTCGAAAGACCTTGTTGCCAGCGTCATCCACCAGAACCTGACTGAAGACCATTTTCTTTAAGTTGGCGCCTGCAGCCGCTTGTTTCTCAAATTTCTTCAGTACTGTTTTTTCCCAGTCATCAGGTGCGTTATGTTCATTTCGTAGTTTCAGGCTGGTGCGGCCAACTGTCCAGCCTTTATCTTCCGCAACTGCTTGAGTAATTGGGGATGCTTTGGTGTTGCACACCTGAATTGCAGCGGGTAAACCACCTGCCTTTGCAGCGTGCTTTAGCTCTGAGCCTAAGTTTCCTGCCAGTGTTTTGATAACAACTTTCGCTTCTTGCTGTAGCGCCGGGATGTTAATGGGTTCGATCTCTGCGGCAACCAGACTCTGGGCGGAAAGTAGTGCATAGGCGCTGATTACGGTAGATGCCATCAACTGTTTCATGTTGAGTGTCCTGTCGTAGAAAAGGGTTGTGAATAAGGCTTAGAAGACAGGGCTAGGTTATATCCATATATCTAAATTAGCAATATCTAATGTTGCGATTTAACTTGATTCTACTGTGATCTATCCGGGGGATCTTCTGGTACAATGGCGCCTCAATTTTAAGGCCAGCTAGGGAGTATTTCCTTGACTCAGTTTCGTCCTTGCATCGACCTGCATCAGGGTCAGGTTAAGCAGATTGTCGGTGGTAGCCTCAATGATCAGGGCGCTGATACCAATTATGTCAGCCCATATGATTCTACCCACTACGCCAACTTATACCGTCAGCATCAATTGACGGGCGGACACGTGATTGCACTGGGCCCTGGTAACAAAGAACAAGCTTTAAAAGCGCTATCTGCATGGCCACAAGGGTTGCAGTTTGGTGGCGGCGTGAATGCCGATAATGCCTCTGAATTTCTCGACGCAGGAGCGTCACATGTTATCGTGACCTCTTATCTGTTTGAAAACGGTCAGTTTAGCTGGGAACGCCTGGAGCAGGTTAAAGCAATCACTGGCGCTGACCGTTTGGTGTTGGATCTGAGTTGTCGCCGGACCGATAGTGGTTGGAATATCGCAACTGATCGTTGGCAAACGGTGACTGAAACCGCGGTAGATGCACAAACACTGAGTGCGCTGAGTGAGCATTGTGCGGAGTTTCTGATTCATGCGGCCGATGTCGAGGGGTTGCAGGCAGGCATCGATCAGGATCTGGTGACGCTATTGGGTGAAGCTTCACCTATTCCGGTGACATACGCGGGGGGCGCGCGTTCACTGGAAGACCTGAAGCTGGTGGATCAGTTGTCCGATGGGAAGGTCGACCTGACTATTGGCAGTGCATTGGATATCTTTGGTGGTGAAGGTGTCACGCTGGAAGAATGTATTCAGTGGAATCAGCGTTAATCCGACGATCTGGAAAGGTCGTAATTTCTGACGGATCGGTTTAACGCTCACATAAAAAAGCCAGCACTGTGCTGGCTTTTTTATGTGTGGAGCGCTGGATCAGGCTTTCTTCATGTACGCGGCGACCAGAACAACACGCACGCCATTCACTTTGCCTTCGATGTGTTCTGGATTGGAAGACAAGCCAATGTTTTTGACCATCGTGCCGCGTTTAGCGGTGAAGCCCGCACCTTTTACCACCAGATCTTTCGCCAGTGTGACCGTATCACCTTCCTGCAGGATAGCGCCGTTGCAGTCACGTGTAGGAGAGGTGTCGTCATCACTGTCATCTGAAATGCCGGCTTCCGCCCATGCTTTCACATCGTCTTCTAGATAGAGCATATCGAGCAGATCCTGTGCCCAGCCTTCACCAGATAAGCGCTTGAGCATGCGCCAAGCCATGACTTGTACCGCAGGCTCTGGTGTCCACATGCTGTCGTTCAGGCAGCGCCAGTGATTCACGTCAAGGCTGTTGCTACTGTCGATCTGAGTGCGGCAGGTGTCGCATAGCAGAACGGCCTGTTCAGCACTGCCGTTAGAAGGCGCAACATCATATACACTCAGGTTGTCTTCAGACGTGCAGAGTTTGCATTTGCTGCCACTGCGCTGCATCAGGGTTTGTTCGATTGTCATAGGAATTACAGCCTCAAAATGAGTGCGGCAATTTTAGGCGTCTGACGCTAAAGCCTCAAACTGATCTGCCCTTAGTGAAGGAGTGGATTGGGTCAAATGTAGCAAGGCGGGGGGTAAGCCTATCTCCATGGTGACGGGGCGGTGGTCGGAAATTGTGCAGTCCAGTACTTCTGCAGAGCGTACCTCAAGTCCGGGAGTCACCAGTATGTGGTCCAGTGTTTGTTGTGGTTGCCAGCTGGGATAGGTGTGCTGGGAGGTCGCTGATTGCAACTTTAGATCTTTGAGTGGGCTGCGCGTGTTGAGATGTTCCAATGGGTTATTCATATCTCCCATCAGTACCACGTGTGGATGGTCGCCGATTATTCGCCGAATGTATCTCAGCTGACGGTCCTGTGTGCGGGTTCCTAGCGCCAGATGTAAAACGACGATAAGAAGGCTGTGTTCGCCCTGACCAAAGCGTGCGATGACGGCACCTCGGCCGGGCAGAATACCGGGTAAGCCATGATCTTCAACGTAAGAGGGAGGGATGCGACTGAGAATGCCATTGCTGTGCTGGGCGAGTTTTCCCAGATTTCGGTTGAGCTGTTGGTAGTAAAACGCGAATTTTCCGGTCTCTGCGAGAAACCGCACCTGATTGACAAAGCCGCTTCGAATGCTGCCGCCATCGGCTTCCTGCAGTGCAGCAATATCATAGTTGCGCAGAAGGTATCCTATCTCCTCCAGTGTATGGTTGCGTTTATGGTGAGGCAGCAGATGTTGCCAGCCACGCGTAAAATAGTGATGAAACGCGTGTGTACGGATACCGACCTGAATGTTGAAACTGATCAGGCGCAGGCTATCGCGGCGTGGCATGTCATAGGGCGCATGCGATGTTTCAGAATATGGCGCATTTAAAACCGCAGAATGGAACATAACAAGGCGCTCGGAAAGTTATGTTTACTATCAGGATAGTGGAAGATTGTGACTGTATCGTTAGGATTTGACGGCTTTTCATTCATGCGAATCTGGGCGTTCACACCGACCCAAGTCCAATAGGCGTTGAGTGCTAATTCCTATAAAATAGGTTGGTTATTAATGAGAGGTGAATTTGTATGACAGCGAATGCTGAACGCCCTGTACCCCCTGGCGATAATGAGTGTTGTGAGGGCGGTTGTTCCCCTTGTGTATGGGACCACTATCACGAAGCAATGCGTGTGTGGCAGGAGCAGCAGAAGGCTGAGAAAGCGAAGGCACAAGCAGAATTGGAAAAGTCTGAAGGAGATGCTGGCCACTGAATTTTTGGGTATCGACCTGCCGATTATTCAATCTCCGATGGCAGGTGTGCAGGGCAGTGAGCTGGCGATTGCTGTATCCGCAGCAGGTGGTTTAGATTCCTGACTGTGCGGAATGTCCTGTCAAGATGCCATACGCACTGAGCTGGAACATATCACTGCGGCTCGTGAGTTACGCTGGCTTGAAGAGGGGGCATCTCCGCATGTTTCTGTCGGAGGATTTGACTACTCAATTAGGTACATTTGCACTGTTGCCACAGATTGTTAGTGCAGTGGATTTTCCAGTCATTGCGGCAGGTGGTATCGCAGATGCTTAGGGTGTGTCCTCAGTTATTGTGTTGGGTGCGGCAGGTGCACAGGTCGGAACGGCTTATATGTTATGCCCTGAAGCAAAGACTAGTGCAGTGCACCGTAAAATTTTATCTGATGGTGCGGTGCATCATGCCGCAGTGACTAATCTGTTCTATGGACGTCCCGCACGAGGCATCGTGAACCGAGTGATGCAGGAGTTAGGCCTGCTGTCTGATCTGCCTCCGGTGATTCCGTTTGCTAGTACAGCGATCGGCCCACTACGTGCGGCCTCAGAGAGTATCGGTAAAGGTGACTTTACACCCCTTTGGGCAGGGCAGAATGTATCGTGTTGTTAGGAGATTTCCGGTGGCAAAGCTCACCCTGCTTTTGGCTTCTGAACTGTAGTTCTTCTGGTATTGCGACTGCAGCAAAAACTGACTGAAATCATTTTTTATATCAGTGAGTTACAAAAAGTTATTGTAAACATTTCGGGGCATGGTATTAGTATAAGTGTCAACCGTGACTCAGTAGTAAGGATTCGTTATGAACGTTAACATCACTAACCGAAATGACAGCAAAGTATCTGATTCCCTGCGTGATCGTATCAACGCATGGTTGGAAAGTAGTGCAGAACGCTATGAA
>NZ_JBFGYC010000343.1:0-4452 GCF_041587635.1 Pontibacterium sp.
CCATACCGCCACAGGTGCTACACGCTTTAGGTTGCGTACCCGGTTTAGCACCACTGCCATGACAGGTATCACAGTTCACCAGCGTTGGTATTTTAATGGTCTTCTCTACACCACGGACCGCATCTTCCAGAGAAAGATCCATGTTGTAACGCAGATCAGCACCGCGCTGCACAGAGCTGCGACGGCCACCACCGCCGCCACCGAAGATGTCACCGAAGACATCACCAAAGATGTCACCAAAACCGCCTTCAAAGCCACCGCCCTGACCGCCACCCATATTAGGGTTCACGCCCGCGTGGCCGTACTGGTCATACGCCGCTTTCTTCTGGGCATCAGACAGCACTTCATAAGCTTCGTTAACTTCTTTGAAGTTTTCTTCGGACTCTTTATCATCCGGATTGCGGTCCGGGTGATACTTCATCGCCATGCGGCGGAAGGCTTTTTTGATGTCGCGGTCAGAGGCGTTTTTATCAACGCCGAGTACTTCGTAGTAGTCTTGTTTTGACATAGTCGGTTCTGGCTATCACTTTTGCCGGCAGCACCGGCCGGATACGACAACGCGGGCCGAAGCTGTTGAGCCCCGAATCCCGCGATGCCTTGAATAGAAGTTACCCGGCAGGTTCATGATGATCCAAACCGAATAACTCCCTGTTCAGAAGTCAGACGTAGAAATTACTTCTTGTCGTCCTTAACCTCTTCAAACTCAGCATCCACAGCATCGTCGCCCGGTTTAGCTTCTTCGCCACCTGCCGCTTGCTCTGCTTCAGCCTGCTGCGCTGCATCAGCGTACATCTTCTGGGCTACGCCAGAGATCGCTTCAGTCAGTGCAGCAGTTTTTGTATCAATCGCTTCTTTGTCATCGCCCTTCAGGACTTCTTCCAGTTCAGCGGTAGCGCTTTCGATGTTTGCTTTCTCTTCGTCAGTCGCTTTGTCGCCCGCTTCTTCCATGGTCTTCTTCGCAGAGTGGACCATTGCATCGCCCTGGTTACGCGCCTGAGTCAGTTCTTCAAACTTCTTATCTTCTTCAGCGTTTGCTTCAGCGTCGCGTACCATCTGTTCGATTTCATCATCGCTCAGACCGGAAGATGCTTTGATGACGATAGACTGTTCTTTACCCGTCGCATTATCCTTCGCGTGTACGTTCAGGATACCATTGGCATCCAGATCGAAGGTCACTTCAATCTGAGGCATGCCACGTGGTGCTGGCGGGATATCTGCCAGGTCGAAACGACCCAGAGATTTATTCTGTGCAGCCTGCTTACGCTCACCCTGTACAACGTGAATCGTTACCGCTGTCTGGTTGTCGTCTGCAGTAGAGAACGTCTGAGATTTCTTCGTTGGGATCGTCGTGTTTTTCTCGATCAGAGGCGTTGCCACGCCACCCATGGTTTCGATACCCAGCGTCAGAGGCGTTACATCCAGCAGCAGTACGTCTTTTACGTCACCAGCCAGAACCGCACCCTGAATAGATGCACCCATAGCAACAGCTTCATCCGGGTTCACATCTTTACGAGGTTCTTTACCAAAGAACTCTGCAACGGCAGCCTGTACCATTGGCATACGCGTCTGGCCACCGACCAGAATAACTTCATCGATCTCAGACGCAGACAGGTCTGCATCCTGCAGCGCAATGCGGCAAGGATCGATAGAACGTTTCACCAGCTCTTCCACCAGAGATTCCAGTTTCGCGCGGGTAACTTTTACGTTCAGGTGCTTAGGACCGGTTGCATCAGCCGTGATATACGGCAGGTTAACATCTGTCTGCTGTGCAGAAGACAGTTCACACTTCGCTTTTTCAGCCGCTTCTTTCAGACGCTGCAGAGCCAGTGGATCATTGTGCAGATCGATACCGGATTCTTTCTTGAATTCTGCTGCCAAATACTCGATCAGGCGCAAGTCGAAATCTTCACCACCCAGGAATGTATCACCGTTGGTTGCCAGTACTTCGAACTGGTGCTCGCCATCAACATCCGCAATCTCGATAACAGAGATATCGAAGGTACCGCCACCTAGGTCAAATACAGCAATGGTTTTGTCGCCTTTGGACTTGTCCATGCCATAAGCCAGTGCCGCTGCGGTTGGCTCATTGATAATACGTTTTACTTCAAGACCTGCGATACGGCCGGCATCTTTAGTCGCCTGACGCTGCGCATCGTTAAAGTATGCAGGTACAGTTACAACCGCTTCTGTCACACTTTCGCCCAAGTAATCTTCTGCTGTTTTCTTCATCTTTTTCAAGATTTCAGCAGAGATCTGAGGTGCAGCCAGCTTATCATCACGCACCTGAACCCAGGCATCGCCATTATCAGCTTCTACGATTTTGTACGGCACCATTTTGATGTCTTTCTGTACAACATCATCTTTAAAACGGCGACCGATCAGTCGCTTGATCGCGAACAGAGTGTTGTCCGGGTTAGTTACCGCCTGACGCTTTGCAGGCTGACCTACCAGTGTTTCACCTTCGTCAACATATGCAACGATAGACGGGGTGGTACGATCACCCTCTGCGTTTTCGATAACCTTGCTCTTTTCACCATCCAAGATAGCTACACAGGAGTTGGTAGTACCCAAGTCGATACCGATGATTTTACCCATTCGAATTCACTCCAAGTTTCTGCCCGTTAAGACGGGTCAGCGATCAAATCTTTAAAATATGCTTTGCAATCTATATTGGTGCGGCTGAATCAGTTTCAAGGGCCGCGACCAATTTTTATTCAGTCAGTTTCAGGCTTTCGACACCATCACCATCGCTGGACGAACCAGACGACCGTTCAGGCTGTAGCCCTTTTGCATAACCGCAACAACAGTGTTTGGCGCAACGCCCTCAGCAGGCACCATGGACATCGCCTGATGCAGCTCAGGGTTAAACGCCTCACCTTCAGGATTGAGCTGTTCAACATTGAATTTCGCCAGTCCACCAATCAGCATATCCAGTGTCATCTCAACACCTTCACGCATCGGCTTTACCGCTTCGTCATCACCGGCAGCTTCAATCGCACGCTCCAGATTATCGACAACACCCAACATTTCTGTCGCGAACTTTTCAACGCCAAACTTATGCGCTTTCTCGACATCCTGCTCTGCGCGACGTCGAATGTTTTGAGTCTCAGCCTGACCTCGCAGAATCTGGTCTTTCAACGCAGCCACTTCGGCCTGCGAGACTTCCAGCTGGCTCATCAATTCCGCTAGGCTTAACAGCTCTGGAGAGCCCTCTTCCGCAAGAGGATCAGACTCAGTTGCCACCTGTTCTTCTACGGTTACTTCTTCCGCAACGGTTTGTTCAGCTTGTTCAGTTGCTTCAGTTTCAGGGGCTTTATCTTCGTTCGCCATCTGGAATCTCCAACGCTTACCGCACTTCGGTGCACACAGTTATTTATACCTGTCGCTGTATATGGGGTCCGACAAATCGTTTTCAACAGTAAAAACCACAATTTTTTGTCACGAATACCGTTTGTGTTTGCACTCTCGCTGATTATCGCTTATACAGTACAAAACACTGTATAAATACACAGCAAACAAATACAGGCAACTTAACGATGCTGAATCAGATAACCATCCGTGACTACGCCATTGTTGACGAACTCGATCTGGAACTACAGAACGGCATGACCGTTGTTAGCGGCGAAACCGGTGCAGGCAAGTCAATCATGCTGGATGCATTAGGATTGACGCTGGGCGACCGGGCGGATAGCGCGACCGTTCGTCATGGTGCAGAACGAGCGGAGATTACTGCCAGCTTTGATGTATCCCAGATTCCTGAAGCGACCGCGTGGCTACAACAGCAGGAGCTTGATCAGGAGGGTGATTGTATTTTACGCCGGGTCATCACCCGTGAAGGTCGCTCACGCTGCTACATCAACAACCGCCCAAGTCCGATTGCCGCCGTGCGCGAACTCAGTAAATATCTGATCGATATTCACGGCCAGCACGAACACCAACGTTTGCTGAATAAAGAACATCATCGTTTGCTACTGGACCAGTACGCAGGAGCCACCGTATTGGCAGGCAAAACCCAACGCACTTTTAACCAGTGGCGGAAACTGGACAAACAACTCCGCCAGCTCACTGAAGCCAGTGACGAGCAGATCGCTCGTATTCAATTGCTCAGCTATCAAATTGAAGAACTGGACCAACTTAGCCCTGCTGAGGGCGAATTACAGGCACTGGAACAAGAGCAAAAACAGCTCGCCAACGCCGCTGATATTTTGCACAACGGCCATCAATTGATGAACCTCACCACCGAAGGGGACGGCAACAACTGCCTGACACTGCTGAATCAGTGCCTGCATCTGCTCAGCGATATGTCCGATCAGCAAGGTATTCAACAAGTTTCAGAGATGCTCAACAGTGCACACATCCAGATCGAAGAAGCCGGAGGCGAACTCCGTCACTATCTGGATGGCGTTGCGCTAAACCCTGAGCGTCAGCAGGAAGTCGAAGACCGCTTATCAA
>NZ_JBFGYC010000344.1:0-4450 GCF_041587635.1 Pontibacterium sp.
GTTGCCACTCTCGATGACCTTAAAGTTGGGAAACTTAATGTTGTTCTTAACAGTAGTGTGCATCATTCTTGAAGTACAGAAAGAAAAATTAAGAATTGATTTTAAAAAGGAAAGCTTTTATTTGAAAAAATTACTCTTTATTTCCTTCATCGGCTTTTTCACGCTGAATGCGCTGGTAAATTTCTTCGCGATGAACGGATACATCCTTGGGTGCGTTAACACCAATGCGGACCTGGTTTCCTTTAACACCAAGAACTGTGACAGTGACTTCGTCACCAACCATGAGAGTTTCGCCTACGCGGCGGGTAAGAATTAACATGTGTAGAATCTCCTTAAATCATCCTGTTTCTCAGCTCCCCTGATACGGGACTGATAGGAATTCGAGTGACATCTCGTCCAACTCCTTGCCACACGAACACCTAGTAGAGGAGTTGCTGCTTCTAAATATAGACCAGCAACATCTTATTCGCTTACATCGTCTGCTTTATCCAGATCAAAGGCTGAATGCAAAGCTCTGACAGCAAGCTCCAGATACTTCTCCGCGATTACCACGGATACTTTAATCTCTGACGTAGAGATCATCTGAATATTGATACTCTCACTGGCTAGCGCGTCAAACATCTTGCTTGCAACACCAGCATGCGAACGCATACCTACGCCCACAATGGACACCTTAGCAATTTTGCTGTCACCAACAACCTCGCGGGCGCCCAGCTCAGCCGCAACCTTTTGCAGCACAGCTTCAGCTGCCTGATAGTCGTTACGGTGAACAGTAAAAGTAAAATCGGTCGTTTTGTCCGCCGCCACGTTCTGAACGATAATATCCACTTCGATATTTTCGCGGCTGATCGGACCCAAAATCCTGGACGCCACACCCGGCACATCAGGTACGCCCAGAACAGTTAATTTGGCTTCATCACGGTTAAATGCGATACCTGAGATAACTGGTTTTTCCACAGTATCATCATCCTCTATGCTAATCAGGGTTCCCGGACCATCTTTAAAACTGGATAGCACCCGGAGCGGCACCTTGTATTTTCCGGCAAACTCTACCGCGCGGATCTGCAAAACCTTGGAGCCAAGGCTTGCCATTTCAAGCATCTCTTCAAATGTAATTTTTTCGAGACGCTGCGCGGTATCTACCACGCGTGGATCGGTTGTATAGACCCCATCCACATCGGTATAGATCTGACACTCATCCGCCCTCAGAGCGGCAGCCAATGCCACACCAGTCGTATCCGACCCTCCACGCCCAAGCGTGGTAATATTCCCGCGGTCATCAACACCCTGAAATCCGGCAACCACGATGACACGTCCAGCATCAAGGTCATCACGCATACCGTCGATCTCAATATCCTGAATACGCGCCTTAGTATGGGCGCTATCCGTCAGAATTTTGACCTGACCACCGGTATAAGACCGCGCAGCAACGCCTCGCTTGCTCAATGCCATACAGAGCAGCGCAATGGTTACCTGCTCGCCCGTTGAAACCAATACGTCCATCTCACGCGGCTCTGGCGTGGACTGAATATCCTTCGCCAAACCAATCAGACGGTTGGTTTCACCGCTCATAGCAGACACCACTACAACGATGTCATGCCCTTGCTGACGAAAGCCTGCGACTTTCTCTGCAACCGCCTCAATTCGCTCTACACTGCCTACGGATGTCCCACCGTACTTTTGTACATAGAGTGCCATAACTTCTCATCATCCTCTCAGGCAACAGCCTGTAGCCGAAGACTGCTTACAGCGCAGCCTCGACCAGCTTGGTAACCGACTCCAACGCCGCAGGCAAAGCCGCAGCATCGGTACCACCACCCTGAGCAAAGTCAGGACGGCCACCGCCTTTACCACCTAATTTTGCAGTCAGTTCACGTACCAGATCGCCAGCCTTCACCTGCTTGCTCAGCTCCTTGGTCACACCTGCCGCCAAACTAATCTTCCCATCCGCCTCTGTTGCCAAAACGACGACACCCGATCCAAGCTTGTTCTTCAGCTGATCGATCGTATCACGCAACGCTTTTGGCTCAACGCCGTCCAGCTTAGCGGCCAGTACTTTGACACCTTTAACTTCGACAGCAGCACTTAGCAGATCAGAGCCCTTAGCAGCCGCAAGTTTGGATTTCAGCTGATCCAACTCCTTCTCTAGCTGACGATTACGTTCAGCCAGATCTTCAACCTTGGAAACAACGCTATCGCGAGAGCCTTTCAACAGTGCCGAAATCTGCCCCAGCTTACGATCCGCTTCCTCAGCCCAATCTGCAGCTGCCTTACCTGTCACCGCTTCAATACGTCGCACGCCCGCAGAAATACCACCTTCTGAAGTCACCTTCATCAAGCCGATGTCGCCGGTACGTTTTACATGGGTACCACCACACAACTCAATCGAGAACTCGCCGCCCATTGAGAGCACACGCACTACATCGTCGTATTTCTCTCCAAACAGTGCAGCAGCACCTTTTGCTTTCGCCTCGTCGATCGGCATGATCTCGGTAACCGTTTCGGTATTTAAGCGAATCTGCTCGTTCACGATCGCTTCGACCTGTTGCAACTGCTCGGCTGTTACAGCCTCGAAGTGCGAGAAGTCAAAACGCAGACGCTCCGGATCAACCAAAGAGCCTTTTTGCTGTACGTGCTCGCCCAGTACCATACGCAACGCTTCGTGCAGCAAGTGAGTCGCCGAATGGTTCAAAGCGGTTGCTTGACGGGCTTCATGATTAACTTCAGTCACAACGGCGTCTCCGATCTTCAGGACGCCCTCAGCCAGCTCACCATGATGCAGATGGTTCTTTGACTCTTTGGTGCAGTTGGTGACATTAAACTGGCCACGATCCCAACGCAGGAACCCGGTATCACCGACCTGACCACCGGACTCACCGTAAAACGCAGTATTCTCCAGTACGACCATGCCCTGCTCACCGGCAGACAGCTGATTAACCGCTTCACCGTCTTTAAACAGCGCGACAACCTTAGAGGTATCTTCCAATGCCTCATAACCGTTGAACTGCGTCTCGCCTTCCAGATCCAGTTTGTCGTTGTAATCAACACTGAAACTACCGGATGCGCGCGCACGTTCGCGCTGTGCTTCCATTGCAGTTTCAAATCCTTTCATATCAATGGTCAGCTCATTTTCACGCGCGACATCTGCCGTCAGGTCAACCGGAAATCCGTATGTGTCGTACAGCTTAAACACGGTTTCGCCGGAAATGACCTTGCCATCCAACTCGTCCATCGCGTCCTGCAGCAGACTCATACCATTGTCCAGAGTCTTCGCAAACTGCTGCTCTTCTTTCAGCAACACACGCTCAATCTGATCCTGAGCTTTGGTCAGCTCCGGATAAGCCTCACCCATCTCGTTAACCAGCGCTGCAACCAGCTGGTTAAAGAAAGGCCCTTTAGCGCCCAACTTGTTTCCGTGACGAATCGCACGACGAATAATGCGGCGCAGAACGTATCCACGACCTTCATTGGATGGCAATACACCATCGGTAATCAGGAACGAACATGAACGGATATGATCGGCAATAACGCGCAGCGACTTGTTATCCATATCGCTACTACCAACGGCCGCAGCCGTGGCTTTCAGCAGATTCTGGAACAGATCAATTTCGTAGTTGGAGTGAACGTTCTGCATCACGGCAGCAATACGCTCCAGCCCCATACCTGTATCAACAGACGGCTTAGGCAGTGGCGTCATCTCGCCATCTGCAGAACGGTTGTACTGCATGAATACAACGTTCCAGATTTCGATGTAACGATCACCGTCTTCGTCCGGGCTGCCCGGAGGACCACCTGCGACTTCTTCACCGTGATCAAAGAAAATTTCAGTACATGGACCACAAGGACCGGTATCACCCATTGACCAGAAGTTATCTTCATCCAACTTCGAGAAACGGTCTGGGTCGATACCCATCTCTTCTTTCCAGATCTTCTCAGCTTCGCCATCAGAGTGGTGTACAGTGACCCACAAGCGCTCCTTCGGCAGCCCCATAACCTCGGTCAGAAAGCTCCAGGCAAATCCAATCGCTTCACGCTTGAAGTAATCACCAAAGCTGAAGTTACCCAGCATTTCGAAGAACGTATGGTGACGCGCAGTGTAACCTACGTTCTCCAGATCATTATGTTTACCACCGGCACGCACACAACGCTGAGACGAAGTTGCGCGGGTATAAGAACGCTTGTCATCTCCGAGGAAAACGTCCTTGAACTGAACCATACCGGCGTTGGTAAACATCAGTGTTGGGTCGTTTCCAGGAATCAACGGGCTGCTGGCAACAACCTGGTGACCGTTCTGTGCAAAGTAGTCCAGGAAAGCCTGGCGAATTTCAGCGCTTGTCATGTATTTCATAAGGAAACCGTATGCGTGTCCGTTCTGTACAGGGCAAATTGATTAAAGCATCAGATTAGATCTGCTGCATATTGAGGATTGCCCACTCACCAAAAATGGCGA
>NZ_JBFGYC010000345.1:0-4446 GCF_041587635.1 Pontibacterium sp.
ATGTCCTCGCTGCTGGCAGGTTTGCCAACCTCTGTTCCCGGCACCACCATCAACCGCTTGTGTGGCTCCGGTATGGACGCCATCGGTATGGCGGCGCGTGCCATCAAGTCCGGTGAAACCGAGCTGATGATCGCCGGTGGCTGCGAATCCATGTCCCGTGCCCCATTTGTCATGGGCAAAGCGGAATCCGCGTTCAGCCGTAATCCAAACGGCCTTTACGACACCACCATCGGCTGGCGCTTCATCAACAAAAAGATGAAAGCGGAATTCGGCGTGGATTCCATGCCTGAAACGGCTGAGAACGTGGCTGAAGATTTCAATATCTCCCGTGAAGATCAGGACCTGTTCGCGTACCGCAGCCAGCAGAAAACCGCGGCGGCGATGGAAGCCGGCCTGTTCAACGAAGAGATCTGCCCGGTGGTGATTCCTCAGCGCAAAGGTGACGACGTTATCGTTGATACCGATGAGCACCCACGCGCCTCTACAACACTGGAAGGTCTGGGCAAGCTGAGAGCGCCTTTCCGTGAAGGCGGTTCTGTGACCGCGGGTAACGCCTCCGGTGTCAACGATGGTGCTTGTGCCCTGCTGATCGCGTCTAAAGAAGCAGCAGAGAAAAATGGCTTAACCCCTAAAGCACGTGTGGTAGCCATGGCAACCGCCGGTCTTGAGCCACGCATTATGGGCTTTGGTCCTGCGCCTGCCTCTAAGAAGGTACTGGAAAAAGCCGGTCTGACACTGGATCAGATGGATGTCATCGAACTGAACGAGGCCTTTGCTTCTCAGGGTTTGGCGGTGATGCGTGATCTGGGTTTGCCGGATGATGCAGAAAACGTGAACCCGAACGGCGGTGCAATCTCTCTGGGCCACCCACTGGGTGCCAGTGGTGCACGTCTGGTCACAACAGCGATGTATCAGCTGCATCGTACAGGTGGTCGTTATGCTCTGTGCACCATGTGTATTGGTGTCGGCCAAGGTATCGCGATCATTATTGAGCGCGTTTAAGCAGCTTTTAAAAGCGGCGTAATTAAACGCCTTAAGAGGGAGCCCAATGCCCCTAAGCCTTAGGCCCCTCTTTTCGTCCTTAAGGACGATGAGTTCTGAGATAAAAACGATCAATGAGACAGGACAATAATAATTATGCTTAACGACAAACCACTACGCGGCGCGCTCGACCCGATTGAAACCGCTAGCATCGATGAGCTGCGTGATCTGCAGCTGGGACGTATGCAGTGGAGTATCGCGCACGCTTATAACAACGTACCAGCATACAAGCGCCTGTGCGATGAGCACGGTGTCCATCCGTTTGACCTGAAAACACTGGACGACCTGAAACTATTTCCGTTCACCACCAAGGCGTATCTGCGCGACGCTTATCCATTCGATTCATTTGCGGTACCGATGAACGAAGTGGTACGTGTCCATGCCTCTTCCGGCACCACCGGCAAACCAACTGTTGTGGGGTACACCCAGAACGATATCGATACCTGGGCTGATGTCGTAGCGCGCTCTATCCGTGCAGCGGGCGGCCACTACGGCGATAAAGTTCACATCTCATACGGTTACGGTCTGTTTACCGGTGGCATGGGTGCTCACTACGGTGCTGAGCGTTTGGGTTGTACGGTTATTCCGATGTCTGGCGGTCAGACCGAGAAGCAGGTTCAGCTGATGCGTGATTTCGATCCGGATATCATCATGGTGACGCCGTCATACATGCTGAACCTGATCGATGAGATGGAGCGCCAGGGTCTGGACCCACGAAACACAGCCCTTCGCCTGGGTATCTTCGGTGCAGAGCCGTGGACCGATGAGATGCGTAAGAACATCGAAACCCGTCTGGGTATCGATGCGGTCGACATCTACGGCCTGTCTGAAGTGATGGGCCCGGGTGTGGCGATGGAATGTATCGAAACCAAAGATGGCCCAACCATCTGGGAAGATCATTTCTACCCTGAAATTATCGATCCAAATACCGGTGAAGTACTGCCAGACGGCGAATACGGCGAGCTGGTTTTCACCTCTCTGACCAAAGAAGCCCTGCCGATTATCCGTTACCGCACCCGTGACCTGACCCGCCTATTGCCGGGAACCGCACGTCCGATGCGTCGTATCGATAAAATCACCGGCCGTTCCGACGACATGATGATCATCCGTGGTGTAAACGTCTTCCCAACGCAGATCGAAGAACAGATTCTGAAGATCCCTGCACTGGCACCGCACTACGAGATCGTGGTAACCAAAGACGGCAACCTGGACAAAGTACAAGTGAAAGTTGAGCTGGCACCGGATGCACAGTCTGCGAATCAGGATCAGGCGATCAAAGAACTGCAGCACCACATCAAGTCTGTAGTGGGTATCAGCACTAAAGTAGATATTGTTCCTCTAGGTTCAATTCCACGCTCCGAAGGTAAAGCAAAACGCGTGTTCGATAACCGCTAGTTTGCCTACCCTTCCTATGCCCTCTCCGCATGCTATCAACGTCACTACTGATAGCATGCGGACACAAAAAAACCGCTTCAAAGCGGTTTCTTTTTATGACCTGCCAACAATCTAGAACTCAGACAGTCGCAACTCCCTGTGTTCCAGACAGACCTACAGACACACCCACAGCTGATGCAGCACGCGTCAAAGGACCTAACAAAGGTTCGACCAAGGCAAATACCGCACGACGGTCACGCGCATCGACGAAGCTGACGGATGCTTCGATATCCAGTTCTGCCAACCATTGCTGGTAATCTTCAAGCGATGGATTCGCCTGCACATCAGAACGCGTTACACCAACGACTAACTGACGATCGTTGATCAAGCGGGAAAACGCATTCAAGTAATATTTCAGGTCTTCCTGCGGACATTCCCGTGCATTATCCAGCATTAGGACGACACCGCTCGCATCATGGGCGATCTCTTCACTTAGCATGTCCCACATAAAATCAAAACGAGACTGGCCTGGGGCACCGTAAAGATGGGCTTTTTCATTTGCATCAGTGGTCACGCGCCCGTAATCAATTGCAACCGTTGTGGTGCTTTTATGGCTTTTCACTTCATCAACTGAAATTTTAGCCTCTGTATTAACGCAATCTATCTCACTGACCGCTTGTATTGCACTTGTTTTGCCCGCCCCAACAGGACCGACAAAA
Organism: Pontibacterium sp.; assembly: GCF_041587635.1. Classification (NCBI taxonomy): domain Bacteria; kingdom Pseudomonadati; phylum Pseudomonadota; class Gammaproteobacteria; order Oceanospirillales; family Oceanospirillaceae; genus Pontibacterium; species Pontibacterium sp. The sequence goes on from NZ_JBFGYC010000345.1 coordinate 3,135, forward strand.
ATGATCTTCTTATTATCCATGTATTCTGAACTCTAATTGTTCAGGGTAACTGAAAAGCCGGAAAATGATCCGAGCTTTAATATCCCTGTATGACGGTTTCAGTATTCTTTTTTATCAGAGCAACTGATAAAACCCACACGCGTACGAATCAAAAAGCAATTACAAACTTGAGCCTATTCTTGCAGATATTGAGATAAAGATGAATCATTCAATATTACATGCAACTAATATAGGCTCTTTAAGGTCTACTGTTCGGGTTAATATAGAGGGTGTATTCTTGCTCACCTTCAGCATCCAGCCACTCTCTGATCGATCACTGTTTTTGGTGGTCATTCGAACGCATCAAACGAGATATTGGGCGTTATCATTGCATGCTCAATCAAACTGATAGAGCATTGCTATACGACCTCTTTCAACTTGCAGTCTCGGATGACCTTACGTATATTCACGGCAACCTTTTGTGAGCAAATGCTAATATGCAACTTAGTCGATTTACCGATTACACTCTCCGGGTGCTCTTCTTTACCGCCGTCAATAATGATCGCCTGACCACACTGGCTGAAATTGCAGGCTTTTACGAGATATCGATCGAACATCTGCGAAAAGTCGTTCACGCTTTATCCAAGTCCGGTTATCTACAGACCTTTCGCGGTAAAAATGGCGGCATTCGCCTAGCGAAGGACCCTGAAGATATCAACTTGGGTGAGGTCATCGCTCAGTCTGAAGGGATCGCACCATTGGTTGACTGCATGGGACAAGACTGCAAGCTCACCGGGTTTTGCAGCCTGCAATCGGTGTTCAAAGAAGCACAGGAAGCCTTTATGAATACCCTGCGCAAATACACCCTGGCTCAAATGCTTGAAAGCCCTCAGCTACAGGCAGAACTTATTACCAAAGGTCGCTAAGATCCGGAGACACGCCCAGTCGTTTATGTAATGCGGGGCTGGTCGTGGTGTATTGCAGATGAACCTTTTCATCTGGGTTAAGCTGGGCCTTGATCGAAAACGCCGCTAATGCAGCTTCGTGAAAACCACTTAAAATCAGTTTCTTCTTACCTGGATACCAATTGCTGTCGCCCACGGCGTATATACCGGGGCAACTGGTCATGAATCGCTCGGTATCCACTCTTGCCTGATTTCTCTCAGTTTCTACTCCCCACCCTTCGAGCGTTCCATTGTCTGGCGACAGACCAAAAAACACCAGCAAGTGGTCCAGTTCAAGCTGCCGAATCACGCCATCCTGAGACATAACTTTGACACCACTTAGCTGATCCTCTGCCAGCATATAGTCCACTACACGCCCGGTCAGGAAT
>NZ_JBFGYC010000346.1:0-4435 GCF_041587635.1 Pontibacterium sp.
GCGCCTTTTTATGGGCGACATCGGCTGAGCCAAGAATTGCACGATCCATACGACGGAATTCGAGCAAATGGGCGCCACCGTCAACCACGGCGATAGATACGTTGATACCCATCTGCTGGGCTTTGTTTTCCGCAGCGGAAACCAGCTGGCGGGCAATTTGGGAACTGAGTGTGCTCATAGGGATTGATCCATCTTTTTTATTCTGTAAGCCAGCGTGGGTCTTGATATACCGAGGACGCGCGCGGCTTCTGATACGTTGCCATTTGCCTGAGTTAGCGCATGTTCAATAACTTTGTTTTCGATCTCTTCAATTGATCCGCATTCAACCAGTGCTTCATCAATCCAGCTGTTCTGGTTGTCAGTGTCATCCTCTTCGTCATCATCGATGAGATGACCTTGTGACGATACGACCTGGCTGGCATCCATCTGCAGGGTCGGAAATAAAGAGTGGGCGCTAATCGTTTCATCATGATCGGTCAGGATCAGGCCGCGCTCGATAATGTTTTCCAGTTCGCGGACGTTACCGGGCCATTCGTATTTCATAATGGCGCGCATCGCCATATCGGAGAGTCCGGCAACGCGGCGGCTATAAAAGGCCTGATATTTCTCCAGGAAGTGTTCGATTAGCATCGGGATATCTTCGCGGCGTTCGCGTAGCGGGGGGATGTTAATCGGGTACACGTTCAGACGGTAAAACAGGTCGGCCCTGAAACGGCCCTCTTCAACGGCCGTTTCAAGGCACTCGTTGGTCGCGGCTACAACCCGGATGTCGACTTTGCGGGTGTTGCTGTCACCCACACGTTCATATTCTGATTCCTGTAATACGCGCAGCAGTGAGGCTTGTGCACGGGGTGTAAGCTCGATGACTTCATCCAGAAAGATAGTGCCGCCATCAGCGCGTTCGAACTTGCCCGGACGGGATTGAGTCGCGCCGGTATAAGCGCCACGTTCCACGCCAAAGAGTTCGGATTCGATCAGGTCGGGTGGAATGGCGGCACAATTGACGGCGATAAATGCCTTGTCAGCACGTTCACTGGCCTGATGAATACCTTTGGCGACCAGCTCTTTACCCACACCGGTTTCACCCAGAAGCAGGACGTTTACTTTGCCGGGGGCCGCTTTGTGGGCGAGATTACAGACCTGTTTGTACGCGGGTGATTGTCCACGAAAATTGCCGAGTGTAGATTCAGAGTCGATCTTATGGCGCAGCACGGAGATTTGAGACTGCAGTTCATACAGTTCTTCCATGATACGGTCGCTGGAGAAGTAGCGTCTGTAGGTCGTAGCGTCCTCCCATTCTTCAGCCGGACGGCCGACAAACAGGCACTGTTCGTCACCGCAACCGCGACAGTTAACCTCTTTAAACAGGATCTCCCGGCCCAGCAGGGTCGAGGTGTAAGCACTGGCGTGACCGACCAGGCTCCAGCACACCGGTTCATCCTGCATGCCCAGTTCCGAGCGAAACATCTCGGCTTCATAAGAGTCATGCAGGCGGTATTCGGCGTAAAAATGCGCGTCACTCTGATCGATCTGCAGGGTGCACTCTTCGACACGGACCATGCCTTTCAGGGCATGCAGGTTAAACCCGGTGCGTAGCAGTTCAGTCGCATCGTCAGTTTCAGCCAGTTTAAGCGCTAGCTGCGCATCTTTTTTCCCCAGACTGTATCCAAGGCGCATAAAGAATCCTTTCGCGCGCTCAAGCCCTACCGTTTCGATCTGCTCTTTGCGGAAATCGGTCAATGCTCCCAGCTGGAGTAGCAGCACGCGCTGCTCGTCAAACCAGATCTTGCCGTCGCTGTCCTGAAAGCGGATCTGGCGGCTAAGATTCTGGGTATCGCGGGTAACGGAGTTATCCATGCAGGGTCCACAGTTTTAATTATTGTATAGATATGATTCTATTAAATTTCGTATATTAAATTTATCCCGGTCTTCGGGAATTTAAATCCCATATTTAGGATTAATAATGGACTACCAAAACCTCTTCATCTTTATCAAGGTGATGGAAAGGGGCAGCTTTCTAGGAGCCTCCCGCGCATTGGGTATGCCAACATCTACGGTGAGCCGGCGTGTACAGCATCTGGAAGAGAGTTTGGGGTACCGGTTGTTGCATCGCAGTGCCCGTAAGCTGGCTCTTACCGAAGCGGGCGAGCTTTTTTTTCGTCGCTGCCAGCCGCTGTTCTCCGAGTTAGAGCAAGCCACCAAAGCGCTGGATGGTGAGTTAACCTCTCCATCGGGTGAGCTGCGTATTACCGCACCGGTGTCACTGTCCAATGAGCTGCTTGATCCCTGGTTTTTTGAGTTTATGGAGTTGTATCCCAAGATTCGGCTGGAGCTGGTGCTGGTAAACCGCAACATCGATCTGATGGATGAAGGGATTGATATTGCATTTCGTATCGGTGAGATCAAATTGAAGGACTGGGTCAGTCGTTCATTGTTTCATTCGCGCTTTACGTTGTGTGCCAGCCCGGAATTTATTGAGCGCCATGGTTTGCCCGATCATCCCTCGGACTTGGCGGGATTGCCGTTGGTCATCCCCCGGCGTTCGCCCATTTGGCACTTCCAGCATCAGGACGGCGAGCGTTGCTCTATTGGTGGTGAGTCGCGTGTCCGTGTGGATGAGCTGAGTACCGCAGTAAAAGCGATTGCCAGTGGCTTGGGGGTGGGGAATCTGCCGAACTATGTCGTTGGCGGAAGTGTAGAGGATGGTACGCTTGTACGTTTGTTGCCGGAATGGGAGCCCATTGGCCGTGAAGTGCAAATGCTGTATCCGCATCGTAAGTATTTGCCCGCCAAAGTACGCTTGTTTGTTGAATTTATTATGGAAAAAGTTGAGCTATATCGGGAGACGTTAAAACACTGATCGATAGGGATATACCCTGAAGCGGGTTTGTCATTGCAAGGTTTTGGCATAGCAGGTAAATTGACGCGCAAAATATATAACTATCTGCGTGTGAAACAGGCGGCCGATAAAGTCTGAACGCAGGTAATGCATAACTATAAATTGCTATTAGGAGAATTCCCTGTGGAACTCGCATGTCTTGACCTGGAAGGTGTACTGATTCCGGAAATCTGGATCGCATTTGCCGAAGAAACCGGTATCGAAGAGTTGAAAGCGACGACCCGCGATATTCCTGATTACGATGTGCTGATGAAACAGCGTCTGCGTATTCTGGATGAGCATGGACTGACATTGCCGCAGATTCAAAACACCATCAGCCGCCTGTCTCCACTGGAAGGCGCGTCTGAGTTTGTTAATTGGTTGCGTGAGCGTTTTCAGCTGGTGATTCTGTCTGATACTTTCTACGAGTTTGCGGCGCCACTGATGGCTCAGCTGGGTAACCCAACGCTGTTGTGCCACAAGCTGGAAGTGAACGAGGAAGGTCGTATCACTGACTACACGTTGCGTCAGCGTGATCCTAAGCGTCAGTCTGTGCGTGCGTTCCAGCTGCTGAACTACCGTGTGATTGCAGCAGGTGATTCCTACAATGACACCACCATGCTGACTCAGGCTGAATCTGGCATTTTGTTCCATGCACCGGATAACGTCATTTCTGAATTCCCGCAGTTCCCGGCGGTACACAGCTACGAAGACCTGAAGCAGGAATTCCTCAAGGCAAGTGTACGTGATCTGAGCCTGTAATCGGCCGGATTGCAACAACCTGAAAAGCCACCTGCGGGTGGCTTTTTTGTGTCTGGTGTTCCGTTTTCGGCGCGTGTCTCAATACGAAAACAGCTGATCCCAGTGTTTGTCCAATGTGCTGAGTGCCTGTGGCAATGGCATGGCAGTTAATGTTCCGTCAGATGTTTCGGATACCAGTTTCAATCGTTTGAGTTTATCGAGCGCGTCATCGATCTCAAAATTAAGCTCACAGTTCAGGGTATTGCGAAACCAGCGCTCAATCTGTTGATCCAGCTCGGTAGCGCTAATCGCTGTGCTGTGGGTCAGTAGGAAGTAATACGCCAGAATCGCTTCTTTGCACTCTTCCTCTTCAGCATCGTCGATCAGCCGATGGAATACGCCGGCATTGTTATCGAGGTTTTTGAAGTACAGGTTCTGGGTTAATGACTGAACAAAACGTAGTTTGCGGTTTTTGAAGTTATTAAACTGCTTCCATAGATAACTTCCCACGGCCCCCAGTCCGGCAAACAGGGCGATCAGCGCGGCTTTATCCAGCTCAACCGGTGTTGAGTGCATGCCCATCCAGAAGCCAAATAGCGATCCCAAAAGCACCAGCGTGGCGCCCAGCTTAGTGCTGATCACAACCCCACCGCTAATGGCGGCGGGGACACCAATCATCAGTTTGTCGATCAAGCGCATGCGCACGGTTGTATTGGGAAACAGCATCTCCAAGTCCGCTGTAGGGACGTTTTTGAACAACTTCAGGATGACGCTGCCGGGTTTAATATCCCGTGCCGCCGCGGTCTTTGCCGCCGC
>NZ_JBFGYC010000347.1:0-4406 GCF_041587635.1 Pontibacterium sp.
GGCAACCAAGTACCTGAAGCATTACTTAGGTTGGCGGCGGCTTCTGGAGCGTTATTCAAACACAATTACCGCAGAGCTCTGTCTATTTGAAGCAATTGAGCGTTCATCGCAACAACTAACTCAGACATAGCCTTTTTTATGCCCGCTCACTAACTGCATTTTTTCTACCCGATCCACTGATCGCCATCTCCCACCTCAACGCATAAGTCGATATACTGGCATTTCTCTCGTGAACTGGAACACATCATGCCTTGGCTACAGATAAAACTTACTACGACCCCTGAGCACGCAGAACAGTACGAAGACCTGCTACTTGCTGCGGGCTGCGCGTCTGTCACCTATCAGGACAACAAAGACCAGCCAATCTTTGAACCCGAGCTGGGCACAACACCGCTGTGGGATAGCACAATTGTGACCGGCCTGTTCTCTGCCGACCACGATCTGGATGCCACTAACCGTTTTATCCGCCAGGCACACGAGCAGCTATTCCCAGACACACCCTTTCCCCCTATCAAAGCAGAAATCCTGGAAGATAAGGACTGGGAACGGGAATGGATGGATAGCTACCACCCGATGCAATTTGGCAAACGCCTTTGGGTCTGCCCAAGCTGGCGCGAAGCCCCCAACCCTGATGCCGTCAATATGATGCTGGACCCGGGTTTGGCCTTTGGTACGGGCACCCACCCGACAACCGCGCTGTGTCTGGAATGGCTCGATGCACAAGACCTGGATGACTGTGAGGTTGTCGATTACGGTTGCGGCTCCGGCATCTTAGGCATTGCTACCCTGCTGCTCGGAGCGAAACATGTCACGGCCGTCGATATTGATCTGCAAGCCCTGCAGGCAAGCAAAGATAACCTGGCACGCAATAAGCTGGCTGAAAACCGACTCAATGTCTTCCTGCCTGAGCATACGCCAGATGTCGAAGGTGATGTGATCGTAGCCAACATTCTGGCCGGCCCACTGGTTGAACTGGCACCAACCATCGCCAAACATGTGAAGTCGGGTGGACGCATGGCTCTGTCAGGTCTGCTGGAAGATCAGGCTGAAGCAATCAACACCGCCTATGCACAATGGTTTGACCTCGAGCCGCCTGCTGAGCGTGAAGGCTGGATTCGCATCTGCGGCATCAAACGCTGATTAAACTGCGTACAGCGACAAAAATTATTAGGGACGACACCTATGTTGTCCCTGATCCCAGCTATGACGCGCCCTGCGCCAAGACCAAAAGACAAATACAGTCAAGCCAAAATCGTACAAAAAACCATCAAAAACGGCTTGGACCTGTGCGTCTGAAGCGTTATCATTGTCCGCCTTCCTTGTTTTAAATCTGCTTTGGGGCTCTGTGCAGCTTCATGGTGTTTTTTTACCCAAAATTAAGGTAATCCATGTTCCGAATCGGACCTTATACCATTGATAACCAGACTATTCTGGCACCAATGGCAGGCGTCACGGACCGACCGTTCCGGCAACTTTGCCGGCAGTTTGGTGCGGGCTTGGTTGTGTCCGAGATGGTTACCTCTGATACCCGTTTATGGAAGTCTCGCAAATCCAGCTACCGTCTTAATCATCAGGGTGAAACCGAGCCACGGTCTGTACAGATCGCAGGCGGTGAAGCGCATATGATGGCTGAGGCTGCGCGGATGAACGCAGAACGGGGGGCCCAAATCATCGATATCAACATGGGTTGTCCTGCAAAGAAAGTGTGTAACAAAGCCGCTGGTTCCGCCTTGCTGCGGGATGAAGCTCTGGTTGCCGACATTTTGCAGACAGTGGTTGCGGCGGTCGATGTACCTGTCACGCTGAAATTTCGTACCGGATGGGATCATGAAAGTCGTAACGCGCTCAATATTGCGCGTATGGCTGAAGACGCCGGTATAGCAGCATTGGCACTACATGGCAGAACCCGCGCCTGTGGATACAAAGGCGACGCCGAATACGACACGATTGCAGCGGTTAAACACGCCGTGTCTATTCCGGTATTCGCTAACGGCGATATCGATACACCCCAAAAGGCCAAACAGGTCATCGCGCACACCGGTGCCGATGCCGTGATGATTGGCCGAGGCGCACAGGGACGCCCCTGGTTATTCAGGGAGATCAACCATTACCTGGCAACAGGTGAATTAATGGAAGAACCCTCACTGGAAGAGATTAGAAAAATTCTGCTGGGGCATTTGCAGGAGCTACGAACCTTTTACGGCGACTACCTAGGCGTTCGGATCGCAAGAAAGCACGTAGGGTGGTACCTGCAAGCACGGCCGGAAGGAAAATCCTTCCGCAAGGAATTCAATGTATTGGAAACAGCAGAAGAGCAAACGTCAGCGATCGAGCGTTATTTCGATCGTCTGTCCGACCCTCTGGCTGCATGACAAACTGGATACGTAATACTGTGGAATATAAAGAAATCACTCAGCCGACTCTCACTCAGAACGCAACTGCAGAGACCGGTAGCACCCTTCGGGACAGCGTACACTTGGCGCTGAACAACTACTTCCGTCAGCTCGACGGACAGCCGGTAACCGACGTATACCAGATGGTATTGTCCGAGATCGAAGCGCCTTTGTTCGAATCTGTAATGGCATATACCAAAGACAACCAGACCAAAGCTTCTCAGGTTCTTGGCCTGAACCGCGGTACGCTGCGCAAGAAGCTGAAACAATACGGTCTGCTGTAACCGCTTTTTATTAGTGCTTTTTACTAGTTAATGGGAACTCCAATCACCATGGCAGAGAACACCACTCCTGTACGCCGCGCGCTGATCAGCGTGTCAGACAAAACCGGCATTGTAGAATTTGCTCAGGCACTGAACGCTCAAGGTGTTGAAATTCTTTCCACCGGCGGCACCTATAAGCTGCTGAAAGAAAACAGCATCCCTGCAGTTGAAGTATCTGACTACACCGGTTTCCCGGAGATGATGGATGGTCGTGTAAAAACCCTGCACCCGAAAGTGCACGGCGGCATTCTGGGTCGTCGCGGTACCGACGATGCAGTCATGAACGAACACGGCATCAAACCAATCGATATGGTTGTTGTAAACCTGTATCCATTTGAACAGACCATCAACCGTCCTGATTGCGATCTGCCAATGGCGATCGAAAACATCGACATCGGTGGTCCTACCATGGTGCGTTCTGCAGCTAAAAACCACAAAGATGTGGCGATTGTTGTGAATGCATCTGACTACGACGCAGTTGCAGCAGAACTGGGTAACGGTGGCCTGAGCCACAAAACCCGTTTCGATTTGGCAGTAAAAGCGTTCGAACACACAGCTGCATACGATGGCATGATTGCCAACTACCTGGGTGCGATTGTTGAAGGAGAAGAGGAGGAGCCAGCAGACTTCCCTCGTACGTTCAACACTCAGTTCCTGAAAGCACAGGACATGCGCTACGGTGAAAACCCACACCAGCGTGCGGCATTCTACGTAGAGGCCAACCCGGCTGAAGCCTGCGTAGCAACCGCTCGCCAGATGCAGGGTAAAGCGCTGTCTTTCAACAACGTTGCTGATACAGATGCAGCGCTGGAATGCGTAAAACCCTTCAAAGAGCCAGCATGTGTCATTGTTAAGCATGCCAACCCTTGTGGCGTGGCTATTGGTGCAGACATTCTGGAAGCTTATAACCGTGCTCACCAGACTGACCCAACCTCCGCTTTTGGTGGCATCATCGCGTTCAACCGTGAGCTGGACGCTAAAACCGCACAGGCCATCATCGAACGTCAGTTCGTCGAAGTCATCATCGCACCTTCTGTATCTCAGGAAGCGTCCGATCTGGTTTCAACTAAGCCAAACGTACGCCTGCTGGAATGCGGCGAGTGGGACGCTAACCGTGCCCATGGTTTCGACTACAAGCGCGTGAATGGCGGCTTATTGGTTCAGGATCGTGATCTGGGAATGGTTGATGCTTCTGCATTGAAAGTCGTGTCTCAGCGCCAGCCAACTGAACAGGAAATCCGTGATCTTCTGTTCTGCTGGGAAGTGGCTAAATTCGTTAAATCCAACGCGATTGTATACGCGAAAGACGGCCAGACTATCGGTATCGGTGCAGGCCAGATGAGCCGCGTATACTCTGCGAAGATTGCTGGCATCAAAGCGGCTGATGAAGGTCTGGAAGTCAAAGGCTCCGTCATGGCATCTGATGCATTCTTCCCATTCCGTGATGGTATTGATGCAGCTGCTGCTGCGGGTATCGATGCGATCATCCAGCCAGGTGGTTCTATGCGCGACGAAGAAACTATTGCCGCCGCAGACGAACATGGCATGGCAATGGTCTTCACGGGTATGCGTCACTTCCGTCACTAAGATGTGATCAGCGAATACACCTGTAGCCCGGCATGTCCGGGCTATTCTGTGTTTAGAGGATATATACATGAAAGTACTGATTATTGGTTCCGGCGGTCGCGAA
>NZ_JBFGYC010000348.1:0-4397 GCF_041587635.1 Pontibacterium sp.
GGATACCGAGCTGGCGGAGCTGACCAGTACCCGAGGTACTGAAGGGCTCGGTGTATATGTTGATGAGGCACGGGTGCGTCTGCACTCCGAAGTTGAGCATTACGGTCTGTTTCTGACGGATACGGTTGATCTGACGGACCGCCTCTCTGCCACACTGTCTGGTCGTTACAATTACAGCCGTATTGTGATGGAGGACAACTACGGTACCGAGCTGAATGGCGTACATAGTTTCAGTCGTTTCAATCCTGCGGCGGGTTTGGCGTATACGCTGGACGATGGCATGAGCGTATATGGTAGCTACTCTGAAAGTTCACGTGCACCCACACCGGTAGAGCTGAGCTGTGCAGACCCAGATGACCCATGTAAGCTGCCAAATGCCTTTATTTCTGATCCACCGTTGTACCAAGTGGTCGCTAAGAGCTATGAAATGGGGATTCGTGGAGAGTCGTCCGACCTGAACTGGAATCTGGGGCTGTTTCACACCACCAACCATGACGATATCTTGTTCATTAACGGCGGTTCTCTGACCAGCGAGGGTTACTTTGACAACGTAGGGCGTACCCGTCGTCAGGGTATTGAAGCGGCGTTTGCCAAATCGATGGGCGATTGGCAGTTCAGCGGTAGCTATACCTATTTAGAAGCCATTTTCCAAACAGGATTTATCGCCAACAGCCCGAACAATCCGCAGGCGAATGCGAATGGTCAGATTGCAGTCGAGAAGGGTGATCGTATCCCGAGCTTGCCACGCCATAACATCAAACTGGCGGCAGACTGGAACGCGACTCAGGCACTCGCGCTCGGTATGGATGTTCAGTTCAACAGCAGCCAATACTATCGCGGTGACGAAGCCAACCTGAACGAACAAGTGGATGGCTATACGTTGGCAAATCTGCGGGCAACGTATAAGGTGAATCCGTCTGTTGAGCTGTTTGCGCGGGTTGAGAACGTATTTGATAGCGAATACGAGACCTTTGGTGTGTACGGTGAGTCTGATGAAGTGCTGGAGGCTCAGGGCATCGATGATGACCGCTTCGTGGCACCGGGCAAACCGCGTACCGCCACCATTGGCATTCGCGCCCGGTTCTGACTGGTGTCAGCCCTTCGATGAAGGGTTGGTTTCACGATGTTGCCGTATGATTCAGTAAAGCCGCTTTTTGCTGCGGCTTCATTTTCCATTCTGGCCCACCTGAGCTTTGCGCTGGGGTGGGCCAGCTCGTCTCCAGAACTTTCAGCCGGAGAGGCTCCCACTCGGAAACCTGCTACAAGGGTTGTCCATCATGTTAGGTTAGCCTCTGGCCCTCAATTCCAACAAGACCCGCCAGCGACGGACGTGATTCCTGAGGTCGATACCTCATCCGATCCTGATCTTGCAACACAACCCCGCGAAACAAAAAAGCTTGAAGCGAAACCGAAAGCGGAGGTCAGTCTCAAGCAGGATGTACCGTCTTCGGAGGTTGTTACCAAGGAAAGTGTTCAGCAAGCTCTGCCACAGCCACAGCCACAGCCACAGCCACAGCCACAGCCACAGCCAAAGCCAAAGCCAAAGCCAAAGCCAAAGCCAAAGCCAAAGCCAAAGCCAAAGCCAAAGCCAAAGCCAAAGCCAAAGCCAATTAAGTCACTGGAATCGGTTGAAAAGATAGTCGCAGAGCAGAGAGAGGCCTCTCGTCATATGGTTGATCCCATCGAAACCTCGCCTGTATTGGATTCGCGCTCTATTGTCATGGAGCATGGTGTGGGAGAGTCAGATGCTGAGCCGATTCGCGTGGTCAAGGCGAAGTATCGAGAGGTGCCCCGGCCTCCAAAGTATCCGCGTAAAGCCAAGCGTAAGCAGCAGCAGGGTGAAGTGTTGCTGCATGCTTTAGTTGATCCCCGTGGCGTGACGCTGGAAATAAAGGTTGTACACGGTAGTGGATTTGAACTGCTCGATAAAGCTGCATTAAAGGCGGCAAAACGCTGGTTATTCGAACCTGCAAAGGAAGGTGGTGTGGCTATCGAGTCCTGGGTTTCGATCCCGGTGACATTTAAGTTGAACTGAGCGTTGGGTAATCTCAGTTCTGTGTTTCTGGCGGACGATTGTGCAAATCTGCGCCGAACTTTGATTAAAAAACATTCATTTGTTTTTCAAGGTGTTAGCCCAAAAATAGAAATTTTTCACATTTTTTCGGAACTAATTGCGTTTAGCAGGTACTAACCAAACAGTGAATTTGACTTTCCTTTACCCGGCACCCCCTTCAGCTGGGTAAATTGTGCGGACCTTCTTGTCCGCACTGTGTTCTAAACCGTCGATTTGGCCCGCCTTGTGCGGGCATTTTTCTGCCTGAAATTCCACCTACACTATAAGACAGACAAGTCATAAGAGATAAAAAGTGTGTGATCAAAGCGGTACTTATTGATCTTGATGGTGTTATCTATCAGGCCGATCAACCAATCCCAGGCGCTCAACGTACGCTCGACTGGCTCAAAGCCCGGAGCATCCCGTATCTGTTTGTTACCAATACTACTTCGCGCCCGAGGGATGCCGTTGTTGAGAAATTGCGCCTTATGGATATTCAGGTCAAACCTCAGCAGATTCTTACACCTGCAGTTGCTGTAGCCGGTTGGCTTAACGCTCAGGGGACAGTAACGATCGCCTCATTTTTACCCAAAGCCACCCAGAAAGACCTGAGTCAGTTTACCCAATTGACAGATACAGATGATGCGCGTGTTTCAGCGGTTATCGTCGGGGACCTGGCGCAGGATTGGAGCTTTGCAGAATTGAATCGAGCCTTTCGGCTGTTGATGTCCAACCCAGAGTGCCCGTTACTTGCGTTAGGGCTGAGTCGTTACTGGCGTTCTGCACAGGGCTTACAGTTGGATGTAGGACCTTTTGTTAAAGCATTGGAGTTTGCGACGGGGCGCACCGCTATTGTTTTCGGAAAGCCTTCCCGTGACTTTTTCCAACAGGCGTTGACTATGCTCGATGCTAAAGCCGGTGAGACTCTGATGATCGGAGATGATATTCACGGTGATGTGGGGGGCGCTCAGTCGGCAGGACTGAAAGCCGCGCTAGTAAAAACAGGTAAGTTTCAGCAGACGGACCTCTCCGGTGATATAGTGCCGGACGGGATTTTGGCGTCGTTTGCAGAGCTGCCGGCGTACTGGAAATCAATGGAATGATCTGAAACTGGAGTGGTCCTTATGCTGAACTTTTCTGAAGCCTGTGAGCGTAACAAAGACGTTATCCTGTCGATGCTACAACACCATCTTGAGAGCCATCGCTGTGTTCTGGAGGTCGGGAGCGGATCAGGTCAGCATGCATTGTACTTCTCTCAGGCGATGTCATCCCTGAAATGGTTGCCGAGTGACCTGTCCTTTAATCTGCCCGCGTTGTTAGAGAATCTGCAGAGCTCGCCGTGTGAGAATATCCTTTCGCCGCTGGCTCTGGATGTCAGTGTTCAGCCTTGGCAGATCCCCCATCAACCGGATGCGATCTTTACCGCGAATACTCTGCACATTATGGATGAAAACTCGGTCCGGACATTTTTTGACGGTGCAGGGGCGCTGTTGAAATGTGGCGGGAAGCTTTGTGTCTATGGACCATTCCGATATAACGGTGAATACACCAGCGCCAGCAATGCTAATTTTGATCTCTGGTTGAAAAGTCGTGATCCGCGCAGTGGAATTCGGGATTTTGAAACGGTTGATCGCTGGGCACAAAACAACGGAATGCAGTTACATCAAGATCACGCGATGCCCGCAAATAATCAATTTGTTGTCTGGGTAAAGAGCTAGGCGTGTGATGCGTCAGTGGGTGCTCATCAGGGGCTGCTGATCGATTGTTGTTAATAGGCTCGACGGGTTTGGCGGGTAAGCAGGGTAGCGGTATGTTTATTAGTGTATCTGGAGGGTTTGTATAAGGACTGGAAGTGTGGAACTGATGCTGCCAGTGCTGGCAGCATCAGGGTGAAAAGTGATCATCCCTGATACCCTTGTAACGTTATTGCTATCACGCAGGATCTTCAGCCTGACTACTTAGATGTAGACCACGGATACCCTGTCAGCCCGACAACAAACTGTTTACCACAGACGACAACTATCTGTCCGACTACTTAGGAACAGTGCACAGACGACGGCTTAACTGTCTGACTACTTAGCGCTACTCCACAGACGACTACATACTGTCTGACTACTTAGGTGTTCAGTTACGGGTAACCGGAATCTATCCGACTACTTAGGTTCTACATCACAGGCTTTCGAATCCTGAGAAGAGCATTCCCCTCCCAGTATCCCCATCAACGTTACTAAACCATCCGATCACATCCTGACTGCATACCGACTACAAACTACCAGTATCAGGAGACAGCAGAATCGTGATGGTTTGGCCATGGTTCCCATTTGACATCATCCGACTGCATGAC
>NZ_JBFGYC010000349.1:0-4382 GCF_041587635.1 Pontibacterium sp.
ATGAGCAAGATCGAGGGCGAGATCGACCTGATGCAGATCGAGAAACGCATTCGCGGCCGCGTCAAGCAACAAATGGAGAAGAGCCAGCGCGAGTATTATCTGAATGAGCAAATGAAAGCGATTCAGAAAGAGCTGGGAGACATGGATGAGACCGGTTCCAATGATATGGAACAGCTCAAACAGCGCATTGAAGAAGCGGGTATGCCGCAGGAAGCTCTGGATAAAACCATGAGTGAGTACAACAAGCTGAAGATGATGTCACCGATGTCAGCTGAAGCGACCGTTGTACGCGGTTATATCGATTGGATGCTGCTGATTCCATGGACCAAGCGCTCTAAAGTGCGCCATGACATGAAGCGTGCGGAAAAGATCCTGAACGAAGATCACTACGGTCTGGAAGAGGTGAAAGATCGCATTCTGGAATACTTGGCAGTTCAGCGCCGAGTGAAGAAACTTAAAGGCCCGATTCTGTGTCTGGTTGGACCTCCGGGTGTGGGTAAAACCTCACTGGGCCGTTCTATTGCTCGTGCGACCAACCGTAAATACGTGCGGATGGCGCTGGGTGGCGTACGTGATGAGGCGGAAATTCGTGGTCACCGTCGCACTTACATCGGCTCAATGCCAGGTAAGCTCGTGCAGAAAATGTCTAAGGTTGGCGTGAAAAACCCGCTGTTCCTGCTCGATGAAATCGACAAGATGGGCATGGACCACCGAGGTGATCCAGCGTCTGCGTTGTTGGAAGTGCTTGATCCAGAACAGAACAACACGTTCAACGATCACTATCTGGAAGTCGATTATGATCTGTCGGACGTGATGTTTGTGTGTACGTCCAATTCTATGAATATTCCGGGTCCTCTGCTGGATCGAATGGAATTAATTCGTATTCCGGGCTACACCGAAGACGAAAAACTGAATATTGCACGTAAATATCTGATTCCTAAGCAGCTTAAGAATAACGGTCTGAAGGAAAAAGAGGTTACAATCGAGGATTCTGCCGTTGAAGGCTTGATTCGATACTACACGCGTGAAGCGGGTGTACGTGGCCTTGAGCGTGAAATTGCCAAGTTGTGCCGTAAGGTCGTCAAGCAGTTGGCATTGGCTGACAGTAGTGAATTGCCAATCGCCATTGGTGAAGATCAGCTCGAAGATTATTCCGGTGTGAAGAAACACAAATTTGGAATGGCGGAAGAGCAGGATCTGGTTGGTCATGTGACAGGCCTGGCGTGGACGCAGGTTGGTGGCGATATACTGAGTATCGAAGGTGCAGTTGTGCCGGGTAAAGGTCGACAGGTCACAACCGGTAGCTTGGGCGATGTGATGAAAGAGTCGATTCAGGCGGCACTGACGGTTGTGCGTAATCGTGCTGATACCTTGGGTATTAAGCCTGACTTCCATGAGAAGAACGATATTCATATCCATGTGCCAGAAGGTGCGACACCTAAAGACGGTCCAAGTGCGGGTATTGGCATGTGCACAGCACTGGTATCTGTACTAACAAATATTCCGGTCCGCTCTAATGTAGCGATGACGGGTGAAATTACGTTGCGTGGACAGGTTCTGCCCATTGGCGGACTGAAGGAAAAACTGCTGGCGGCTCACCGTGGTGGCATCAAGACAGTGATTATTCCAGAAGAAAATGAACGTGATTTGAAAGAAATTCCGGCCAATATCAAAGCAGATCTTGATATTAAGCCGGTTAGATGGATCGACGAGGTTCTGGAGATTGCGCTGAAGTATCAGCCGGAACCTTTGCAGGGTGAAGCAGAAGAAGATGTTTCTGGCAAGAAGAAATCAGCAAAAAATGAGCATGGGCAAATAAAGGCACATTAGGTAAATCAAGGGGTAGAAAGGCGTTGAAGCTTGTTGACACCCCTTTCTGCCTGTTGGTATAAAATGCCAAGACCATCTTGCTGGACTGGATTTTTTAGATATAACAACTAGATCTTTTCGATAAAGGGGAACAATGTGAATAAGTCTGAACTGATCGACGCGATTGCGGCTTCTGCTGACATCTCTAAAGCTGCTGCGGGTCGTGCTCTGGACGCTACTCTGGAAGCTGTAACTGGTGCTCTGCAGGAAGGAGATTCTGTTGCGCTGGTAGGTTTTGGTACTTTTGCTGTGAAAGAGCGTGCTGCGCGTACGGGTCGTAACCCTCAGACCGGTAAGCCAATCGAGATTGCTGCAGCTACACTGCCTACCTTCAAACCAGGTAAGGCTCTGAAAGACGCAGTAAACAAGTAAAACCCGGTAGCGTCGGGGTTTTACTATAGGTTCGGACCAGAAAAGGCTCATTGCTATTCTGACCGCTCCGCCAATGTTCTCGTGGAAGGGGGCATCAAGGAATGCAGAGGTACTACAAATTGTGTATTACACCCTGCGTTCCTTTAAACCGGTTGGTATCATTGCGACATTTGCCGGTTTCAAAATTGTAGAAAAGGCGCATTCCTGTTTTAGGGGTGCGCCTTTTTTGTTTGTTACATGATTTGCCAGGATTCTTAAAGCACCATGCTGCAATCGATTCGGAATAACTCTCAAGGCATTATCGCAAAGGTGATTGTTGGCCTGATCGCTGTTACTTTTGCTCTGTTCGGTGTTGAGTCACTTGTTAGCCTGACAGGTGGCAGCAATGCGCCAGCGACAGTCAACGGAGAAGAGGTCAGTGAGCGACAGTTGCTGCAGGGCGTAGAGCTACAGCGTCGCCAGCTACTTAATCAAATGGGAGAGAACGCCGATCCAACGCTGTTGGACGATAACGTTATCAGCAAAATGGTGCTGGACGGTTTGATCGAACAGGCGGTGCTGACTCAGGCTGCCGGTGCGCAGGAGATGGTGTTTAGCGACCGTATGATCGACCAGATGCTGGTCAGCACACCAAGCTTTCAGGTAGACGGTAAATTTGACCGTGTACAGTTTGAGTCCGTGTTGCGTAACGCAGGCCTGTCTCCGCTGATGTATCGTGATCTGGTGCGTAAAGAGAAAGTGGTTGAGCAGCTGCGTACCGGTTACCTGCTGTCTTCGTTCTCTCTGGAATCTGATCTGACGCGTGTTATAGAGCTGGATCAGCAGACCCGAGATCTGAGCTACTTCGAGCTGGATGCAGATAAAGTACAGGCAGGTATCCAGATTGATGAGCAGGATGCTAAGCAGTACTTTGATGATAACCGTGCGTCATACAAGACCGAAGAGCAGGTGGTTGTAGAGTACCTGTTGCTGGATAAGGTCAAAATGCTGGATGAAGTGAAAGTCGATGACGACGAGATTCAGCAGAAATATCAGGCGTTGGTTGATAATTTCGAAGGACAGGAGGAGCGTCAAGCGTCTCATATCCTGATCGAAATCTCCGATAGCCGCGATGCCGGTGATGCAGAAACAAAAGCGAAAGAGATCGCCCAGCGTATCGCAGCAGGTGAAGACTTCGCAGAGCTGGCAAAAGCAGAATCCGACGACCCGGGTTCGGCTGAAAATGGCGGTGATCTGGGCTTCAATGGTAAAGGGTTGTTTGTACCGGAATTTGATGAAGCATTGTTTGCCCTGGAGAAAGGACAGGTTTCAGAGCCTGTACTCACTGACTTCGGTTATCACATCATCAAGCTGATCGATGTGAAAGCGACTGAAGCACCTAGCTTCGAGCAGGCTCAGAACGATATTAAATTTGATCTGATGCGTGAAAAGGTAGAAGCAATCTATGTTGATCGCATGGAGCGTCTGGCCGATCTGAGCTTCTCTTCAGGTGATCTGGTTGAACCGGCGGAAGCACTGGAGCTGGAAATCGTCACCAGCGAACCGTTTACCCGTCTGGGTGGCGAAGATGACATAACCGGTAACAACCGTGTTGTTGCTGCTGCGTTTGGAGACGAGCTGCTGAAAGAAGGTGTGAACAGTACGCCGCTGGAGCTGGATTCTTCTCGGGCGGTTGTTGTGCGTGTTAAGGAGCATCTGAAACCACGCGAGCAGGCTTACGATGAAGTATCAGAGCAGGTGAATGCAGAATTGTTGAAGGCACGTGTATCTGACGCGTTGGATGCGAAAGTTGCTGATATTCTGGTCGCGTTGAACGGTGGTCAGACTTTAGCCTCTCAGGCTGACGGCAGCGAAGTTAAATCTCTGCCAGCCGTGAATCGTGCTCAGCGCGATCTGCCAGCAGAAGTATTGCAGGAAGCGTTTAAAGTGCCTCATCCGGCTGAAGGCGGCGCTGAGTACGCATCTGTTGCGTTGGGTGATGGTGGTCGTGCGGTGCTCGCTGTAACCGGCGTCCAGCAGGGGGCTGCTGGCGAGATGGACGAACAGGAGCGTACAACGATGCGCGCTGTGCTGGGTTCGCGTAATGGTCAGTACGACTATCAAGACCTGCTGACCGAGCTGAACGCGAAAGCTGAGGTTGA
>NZ_JBFGYC010000350.1:0-4382 GCF_041587635.1 Pontibacterium sp.
ATCATCTTGGTCTGGTTGTAATCGTAGTGTTTGTAGCGTGCCATCCGTTGCACCATCAGCGGTAAAGTTCTGTTGATCGATTGTAACGGGAATCTATCCCATGAACCAAGGGCTACGGGACTTATCCGACAGCCTCAACGCATCTGTTAAGGGGAAATTTAGTTCACGTAAAAGGCAGATTGATGTGTTAATTGACCACAGACATGACACAGACAATCGCAATCGAATCATCATTGACGCTAAAGTTAAGAAACGGCGCATTGATGTCAACGGTGTGGAAGCTTTTCTTGGATTGATGGAAGATGTTGGGGCAACACATGGATATTTAGTTTGTCCTAACGGCTATACGAAATCAGCGGAGCGTAGAGCGCAAGAGGTTGTTTCACTACGATTATTACCGTTGGACAGGCTGGAGAATTTTGACCCATCTACATGGCCTTCTTGTAGCGCAACATCACGCTGTAAAGGAAAAGTATTCTGGGATGGTTACCCTTCAGTAGATATTTTTTTGGCTCCGCTTCAAAACGATTTCCATTCGACAAATATGGTCTCCTACATTCATTACGTGGGCAAGTGTGATAAGTGTCGTAATTTTCACATCAAGTGCCTTGCTTGTGGCTGCGTGCTTACTCCTGCATATGACGATGAGGAGGATGTCGGTGCTCAATGTCAGTGTAAAATGCCTTGGTTTTGGCTAGCCTCGATTGAAAGTGACGCTGATGGTGTTCAGTCTGCTGAGCTTCATCTAATTGAAGGTGTAAAATCGAGCATCAGGACTGTGAGTCGAAGAGCATTGTAAATAGGGAGCATTCAGCTAACAAGCGCATGTTGTCGGACTAGTTTTCCGCTGTGCTTCAAACTAGTCGTAAATGCGGACGTTATACCGAAGAGAATCTAATTCTATGCCTCAATCCGATCCAGCGAAAATCATGACCTTTACATCGCCGAAAGATCTCGGCCAGTGGCTCAAGGTGAATCACGCCACCGAAACTGAACTGTGGGTAAAGATATTCAAGATAAAGACAGGGATACCGAGCGTCACTTGGGACGATGTCGTGGTTGAGGCGCTTTGCTGGGGCTGGATCGATGGCGTCAAGAAATCAATTGATGACCAAGCCTATCTCCAGCGGGTCACTCCAAGAAAGGCGCGAAGCAACTGGTCGAAAAGGAACAGAGATCATGCGGAGCGTTTGATAAGTGAGGGCCGGATGACGGAGTCGGGACTCGTGCAGGTTCGTGCTGCCAAAGCGGACGGTCGTTGGGAGAATGCCTATACGGCGAGTGAGATGAAAGTGCCGGCTGATTTCCTCGATGCACTAGAGAGTAGGCCGAAGGCGAAACAGTTTTTTGAGACGCTCACTAAGTCGAGTCGTGATGTTATCGCGCCTGGATTGATAATTGCGAAGAAACCCGAGACTAGGCGAAGGCGGTTTGAAAAATTCATGGACATGCTTGTTAATGAAGAAAAGCTTAGATAAGTGGAATTAACCAACTATTCCACGCCGTATGGCGAGGATTTGCACTACTAAATTATGAAGCTCCTCATACTCCTCATCGCGCTACTACCGTCGTTTACTTTCGCTAAAGTGAGTACTTGCTATGGTACGACATCATCCGGAAGGCTGGAGAATGGCGTCCGGCTTCCTGCTGCTGGAAAGAACTACACCGGGTATAGCTCAGTCGCACGTTTGGCGGGCCGAACATACGTTCATTCCTCGGTGAAAGAGATCATCGTACAGGCATACAAAACACTAGAGACAGAGCAGCCCAAAAAGGTCTTTAAGTACGCAGAAACAGGCTTTGAAAATGGAGGTAAATTCAAACCCCACAAAACCCACAGGAACGGATTGTCGGTAGACTTCATGACGCCCGTGACAACGTCTCAAGGAAAGTCCGTCCACCTATCTACGCATCCACTCAACAAGTTTGGTTACAACATCGAATTTGATGAAGCAGGCAAGTACGATGATCTCACAATCGACTATATCGCCTTGGCCGCCCACATAGTGTCACTGCACAAGGCAGCAAAAGCGCAAGGCCACGATCTATGGCGTGTCATTTTTGATCCGAAGCTTCAGCCACATTTGTTCACAACAAAGTACGGAAACTATCTGAAAGAAAACATCCAGTTTTCAAAAAGACGCTCTTGGGTCAGGCATGACGAGCACTACCATGTTGATTTCGCAATTCCGTGCGAGTAAGAGCACTAACAAACAGATCAAGCTTCGCCAGCTTTGAGGCTGGGGTCTACGACGACAATCAGTCTTCAACTTCTTATTTAAAGTGTTATGTGTCATGGAGGATAATATGAGACGAGTATTAGGTTTAGTTCTTTTAAGCTTCTTATCTTTTTCAACCTACGGAGAAGATATCGAGCTATTTACTAGTAGGTCTGCTGATACTGTATATTCGTATACCATTCCTAGTTCCAAATTAGCAGGAATGCCACGGTGGAACGCACAAGATCGTCCTCCGCTTTCTATTGATGAAGCTATCTCAAAGGCAACTGAAAGTGTCAAAAAAAGACACTCAAAATTTGATGGTTTTAAAGTTTTTTCGATCGATTTGAGGATGGTCTCCTGGCCAATAAAGCACCAAAGTATCTGGTATTACCATATTGGCTTTCGCCCTAGTATTGATGGTCATGAGCTAACTGTTGGGCACTATAGTTCAGTCGTTCTTATGGATGGTTCGACTATAGAGCCTATGATCAAAGAAACTTAAAACATTACAAACATAAATGGGGTCGGGGGGAAGTTAGTTTTACTAGCTTCCTTCGGTAGTTCTGAGCCTTTGCGGGTTCAATCTGGAATATTTATGAAACTCATTAGAACACTACTACTGGTCACAAGTGCTTTTCTGACCTCGGCCTTTGCCTATGCAGAGAATGATGTTCGCGTCGAATACGCCAAGCCCGAAGGTGCAGTCGAAACAGCCATAAGCAAAGAGCTGAAGACATCTAACACAATTGGATCAGTTACTACCTTTATTGACGGTTACTTTCAGTTACCGGAACCGCTGGTGTTCTTTATCGGGGGGGAAGAGGGGCCTTTGTATGATGGGGCAGAAAACAGAATCCTGATCCCGTATTCCTTTGTTACCGAGATCAAAGAGCGGTTTTCGCAGGCAAACTATAAGGAAACGGGTGTAACCGCAGAGGAAGCGACCAAAGATGCGCTGATGCATACGCTGTTTCATGAGTTTGCCCATGCAGCCATCGCGATCTATGAGCTGCCGGTATTGGGTAAAGAGGAAGATGCAGCCGATGCGTTGGCGACGATTCTGCTGATCGAGTTTTTCGATGATGGACAGGAGATTGCGCTGAGTGCTGCTGACCTGTTTGATTTGGAAAGTGACGACCGGGATACACTCGGGGATGAAGATTTCTGGGATGAGCATAGCTTAGATGATCAACGGTATTTCAGTACGTTGTGTCATGTGTACGGTAGCGATCCCGCAAAATATGTGGCGATCCTTGAAGACGGTGCGCTTTCGGAAGAGAGGGCGGAGCTGTGTATTGAAGAGTATGAATATACGACGCAAAGCTGGTTTAAAGTGTTGGCACCCCACATTCAGGACAACACGGCGGGCTAATTTGGCATAGAGGTAAGTTGGCCTTAATGGGGCCGCGACTATGTTAAGGATCATTTTTATACATAGGGTTTGAGGCGTAAGCATGTGCGGGACGCTCATGGCAGGAGCTTTACGATTTTTGGCCCTGACGATTAAATCTACTGTGATCCAGTTTGCCTGCAGTTATCCCTGTGAACCTACAAGAGGCCTCAACACGTTGTCTGAAGTGTTGAGGCCTTCGTATTATTCTTGTTGTTGTCGGATTTCCGTCACCGTTTTATACCCAATCCCCCAGTTATCAGTAGACACCTCGTCGATAACGACAAACGTAGCTTTGGGGTCTTTGTTCAGTACATCCTGTAACAGTTGCGTTGTGCCCTCGATCAGGGCTTTTTTCTCTGCCGCAGTCACGTTTTCATCGGTCACTTTAATGTTTACGTATGGCATGGGGTGTTTCCTCGTCTAAGAATGTTTGAATAAGGTCGGCAAAAAACTCAACTGAATTCGATCCCACTACCAACTGATCCTGATTGAAAATAAAGGCCGGAATGCTCTGAATGGACAGGCTTTTAGCCCGCGCCTGTTTGGCTTGGGTTAGTGCAATGATTTCCTCTGAGCGAATGGCCGCTTCCGCTTCGTTTGCATCCAGTCCTGCTTGTTCAGCCAACTCGATGAGTACGCCTGTGTCGCTGATATTTGCACCCTGAGAGAAGTAAGCACGCTTGAGGTGCTGGTTCAGGATGAGGTGTTTGTCGAACGCCTCTGCCCACTGCAGCAAACAGTGTGCTTTGAACGTGTTGAAGTAGTGG
>NZ_JBFGYC010000351.1:0-4379 GCF_041587635.1 Pontibacterium sp.
TCTAATAGTCAATCATTTTTACTATCGATAGTCCCTGCATCCGATCAATACATCCAATCAGGAACAGGTAAGCCCTTATCGCGCAGATAGTCGGGGTTGAATAGCTTACTTTGATAACGTGCTGCACCATCACACAAAATCGTCACAACGGTATGGCCCGGTCCCAGCTTTTTAGCAACATGCACTGCCCCTGCCACATTGATGCCACTAGACCCCCCTAAGGCCAACCCTTCCTCCTGCAACAGATCAAACACATAGACCATCGCCTCTTCGTCGGGGATCTGAAAAGCCCCATCAGGCACAAAACCTTGAAGGTTAGCCGTCACCCGACTTTGCCCAATCCCCTCCATCACCGAACTACCCTCCGCTTGTAACTCACCAGAGGTATAAAAGTGGTACAACGAGGCACCCATCGGATCACTCAGGAACACCTTAACGTCCGGGTTATGATTTCTGAGTGCCGAGCCAACACCTGCCAAGGTTCCCCCGGTTCCGACAGCGCAGCAAAACGCATCAATCTTTCCTTGTGTCTGATCCCATATCTCCTGACCCGTCGTTTGATAGTGCACATCGCGATTGGCCTTATTATCGAACTGATTGGCCCAAATGGCATTGCCGTGTTGCTGAAACTCAATGGCAAGGCGCTTCGCCACTTTTGTATAGTGATTGTCATCTGCAAACGGCACTGCGGGCACCAGCTTGAGGTCAGCATTTAATAAACGTAACGCATCCCGCTTTTCCTGACTCTGGGTTTCAGGCATCACGATCATGGTATGAAGGCCGAGTGCATTACCCACCAGCGCCAGTCCGATACCTGTATTGCCCGCAGTACCTTCGACCACATGTCCGCCGGACTTCAGTAACCCTGCCCGCATCGCCTGCCTGACAATACCCAAGGCTGTACGATCCTTCACAGAGCCCCCGGGGTTCATAAACTCAGCTTTACCGTAGATATCACAGCCGGTTAGCTTAGACACTTTGTTCAGACGTACCAGAGGCGTATTACCGATCAGTTCAAGTAGCCCGGATGCAGCAGCAGACATAACCATACTCCCGTTCTTCAGGGGCGTTGATTGAGTCCGATACTTTTTCTATGAGGCTGTCAGACTCACCTGCAGACACCCTGAGTGTTTACGGAAAGTATGGCACGCAAGACCGGAGTACGCCTTGCTTCCAAACATCGTCGGGAAGCAGACACAAAAGATACAGTTAACAGTATCAAAACGATGGGAAAAGTTACCCACACATACTGTGCATAACTACGGGGATTGTTTTTGGGTAGATTGCCAACAAGCAGATAATACGGGCACTTCAGCATTTTGAACAAAATACGTTCAGCCACTAATAACGCACCAAATATCAATAAGTTACACGCACCACCTGCTATTTCAGTTTCAATATTAGCGCTAACTGTCAACAGCGGAATGGGTATTTTTTTCCTGTGAAAAACATTTCGGGAGGCTGGATACTTTTATTCTTTCAGCGTTGGGAATTCACGTTACAACAGGCATAAAAAACCCCGCTCAGTTACCTGAACAGGGCTCAAAGAAATGGACAATGTCTGTATCAGACACAATCAGTCTGATGGAATTTCAATCTCGATATGGCCTTTAGGTACGCAGCAACACGTCAGAATTTCATCATCCTGAAGGTCAAACAACGCATCCTGCACCTGAGTCACTTCGCCTTCAATCAACCGTACTTTACAGCAACCACAGTAACCACCACGGCAATTGTACGGCGCATTGATCTCCTGCGCTTCCAGCGAATCAAGCAAGGAGAACTCATACTGGTAATAGAAGGTGTGATGATGGTTTACCTTTACTCGAGGGATACCAGACATCACTACATCCTCCTTTTCCTTATAGATCGAATCCATCAAAATCGTCATCGCCTACCTCGTTATCAATCTGACCCACCAGATAGGAACTGATCTCAGACTCCTGTGGCGCAACTTGTACGTTGTCGCTCACTAACCAGGCATTCATCCATGGCAGAGGATTCTGACGATCAGCAAAGATTGGAGTCAGATTCAGTGCTTTCATACGAACATTGGTGATGTACTCAACGTAATCACCCAAAATCTTAGCATTCAGACCAATCATCGAGCCCGAGCTGAACAGGTATTCTGCCCAGTCACGCTCTTGCTCTGCCGCTTCACGGAAGATCTCATAGACCTCCTCTTCACACTCAGCTGCTATCTCTTTCATCTCCGGATCATCAGCACCCGAGGCCATGATATTCAGCATCTGCTGAGTACCCGCCAGGTGCAACGCTTCGTCACGCGCGATCAGCTTGATGATCTTAGCATTGCCTTCCATGATGGCACGCTCAGCAAACGCGAAAGAGCAGGCAAAACTCACATAGAAACGAATCGCTTCCAGCACGTTGACGGTGACCAACGTCAGATAAAGCTTACGCTTCAGGTTACGCATGCTGGCATCGAAGACTTTACCGTTAATCGTATGCACACCTTCACCAACGGTGTTGCGTACGCTGACTAATTCAATCAGCTCATCGTACAAACGCGTCACAGAATCGGCACGCTTGATGATCTCATCATTCGTCACGATGGTATCAAACACTTCGGAAGGCTCAGTGATGATATTACGGATGATATGCGTGTAAGAGCGACTGTGAATGGTTTCACTGAACGCCCAGGTTTCAAACCAGGTTTCCAGTTCCGGCAGAGACACAATCGGTAAGAATGCGATATTCGGAGAACGCCCCTGAACGGAATCCAGCAGCGTCTGGTATTTCAGGTTACTCAGGAAGATATGTTTTTCATGCTCAGGCATCTGCATGAAATCTTTACGGTCGGTGCTGAGATCCACCTCTTCCGGACGCCAGAAGAAGGAAAGCTGCTTTTCGATCAACTTCTCAAAGAATGGATATTTTTGTCTGTCATAACGGGCAACATTCACACTGCGGCCAAAAAACATTGGCTCTTTGGTTGCATCATGGGCGCTATGGCTAAACGTAGAGTACGACATCGTTGTCCTGAATTACCTGAAAAATACTATTCGATATGGAGAGGCATGGCTCAATGAATATAAGCCATGCCGGGTATGTAACTGCTTACAACTACAGTTTACATGCACCACCGTCACAACCACCATTGTCTTCATGCTGGTCGGTCGCACCATCACGGGTGTTGTGGTAGTAGAGGGTTTTTACACCATTTTTATAGGCCGTCAGCAGATCTTGCAGGAGCTGCTTCATCGGTACCTTATCACCCGGGAACTTCGCCGGATCATAGTTGGTGTTGGCAGAGATCGACTGGTCAACAAACTTCTGCATGATGCCCACCAGCTGCAGATAACCGTTGTTGTTCGGGATATCCCACAGCAATTCGTACTGATTTTTCAGCTCGCTAAACTCAGGGACAACCTGCTTCATGATGCCGTCTTTGCTGGCTTTAACAGACACAAATCCACGTGGTGGCTCGATACCATTGGTGGAATTGGTAATCTGTGAAGAGGTTTCACATGGCATCAGCGCGGTCAGTGTACTGTTACGTAAACCAAACTCGCGGATATCTTCACGCAAGGTTTCCCAGAACTGGTGCAGTGGCTCTTCGCAGAAGTCATCCACTTCACGCTTGTAGGTATCAATAGGCAACAGACCTTTAGAGTACACGGTCTCGTTAAACTTCGGACAAGCACCACGCTCTTTCGCCAGTTCGTTGGACGCTTTCAGCAGGAAGTACTGAATAGACTCAAACGTCTTGTGAACCAGACCATTGGCAGAGCCATCAGAGTAACGCACACCGTTCTTCGCCAGATAGTAAGCAAAGTTAGTCACACCGACACCCAATGGGCGACGGGACATAGTCGAAGTGTGCGCCGCTTTGATCGGATAGTCCTGATAATCCAGCAGGTTATCCAGCGCACGTACAATCAGATCAGCCAGGTTTTCCAGCTCATCCAAATTCTCCAGCGCGCCTAAGTTGAACGCCGACAGCGTACAAAGAGCAATCTCACCATTTTCATCGTTGAAGTCGTTCAACGGCTTCGTTGGCAGAGCGATTTCCAGACACAGGTTGGACTGTTTCACCGGCGCAACCGCCGGATCAAACGGGCTGTGTGTATTACAATGATCGACGTTCTGAATATAAATACGTCCTGTGGATGCACGCTCAGACGCCAGCAGACCAAACAGCTCAACCGCTTTGATGGTTTGCTTACGGATGCTGACATCCTGCTCATATTTCACGTACAGACGCTCGAACTCGTCCTGATCGGCGAAAAAGGCATCATACAACCCAGGAACTTCGTCCGGGCTGAACAGGGTAATGTTGCCGCCTTTGATCAAACGGGTGTACATCAGCTTGTTAAGCTGCACGCCGTAATCCAAATGACGCACGCGGTTTTCTTCAA
>NZ_JBFGYC010000352.1:0-4374 GCF_041587635.1 Pontibacterium sp.
CTTCAGCAAGGGGGATAAACTCCTCTGGGGATATAAAACCCTCGTCGGCATCAAACCAACGGATCAATGCCTCAACACCGACTAACTGGTTGTTGCAGGTGTTCCATTTTGGCTGGAAGTGGATAGCAAACAGGTTCTCGCTGATCGCATTGCGAAGCTTGTTTTCCAGCAGCAGGCGTCGCTCAGCACAAGCCGTCATCTCCTGGCTGAAGAAGTTCAGTTGGTTTCTGCCAGCATCCTTGGAGCTGTACATTGCAGTATCGGCGTTCTTGAGGATAGTGGCGGCGCTATCTCCGTTGTTTGGATAGATACTGATACCAATGCTGGTGGTTACCTGTAGATTGTAACCCTCTACGTGTATCGGTTTTTTGACTGTATCAATCACCTTTGCAGCAGTATCGGCGGCGGCATTTGGCGAGCTGTCTGGTAACAGAATGGCAAATTCATCTCCACCCAGACGAGATAATGTGTCACTGCTACGCAGGCACTCGGCGAGACGTTTGGACATCTCGACGAGTAACTGATCGCCCACGTGGTGCCCAAGGCTATCATTGATGCTCTTAAACCGATCCAGATCGAGAAACATGACGGCAATTTGCTTGTTATGGCGCTGTGCGTAATTAATGGCGGTTTGCAGGTTATTGTCGAAGGTCGCCCTGTTTGCTAATCCAGTCAGGGCATCGTGAAATGCTTGATGCTCAAGTTTTTGGGCCAGCTCCAGGAGTTCGGAGGTGCGTTCTTTGACCTTGTCTTCCAGCTGGGCGTGCGTATCCCGTAACTCGTTATCGCGCAGCTGAATCTGGTTCAGCATTTCGTTGAAATCATCGGCAAGGCTGCCTATCTCATCCTCTGATACTTTCTCTGCCCGTAACTCGTAATTGCGGGTATCCGTCACCTCACGGGCGGTGCGAGCCAAATTCAGTATCGGACGGGTAACCAATCGCTGGGCAGCATTGGATAACAACACAGCAACCAGCAGCGACAGAAGAAACAACCCCATCACAATTGTCATGCGATGAAGCTGCTGCTGTTGCCAGCTGCCCAGCTCAGAGAGCAGCACGATACAGCCGATAACCTCATTATCAAGCGTAACCGTTTGTTTCACATACAATGTGCCCCCAAGAGACCCTTCTTCACTTGTTGGGGGTGTATACGGCAAGGGGGTGTTATCACGTTGGTAGCTGGAAAAATTCTGTTGTCGGCTGTCAAATAGTACTGCGCCAATGATGTCTTCGGTTGCTTCCAGCGTGGTCAGTGTTCGCTTCGCGGCCTCAGCATCATTAAAGGTCAGCGCAGCAATACTGTTGTTACCAATAATGTTGGCTTGCGAACGCATCCGGTCGAATATTGCATTGCGTGAGTCGACCCAGTCACTAATGGCAAACCCCAGAGTGACCATGGATAGGACCGTGAAGCTGACGATCATGAGTAGCATCATCAGCTTTTTTCGCAGTGATTTTCTTCCAATACTCATGATATCTCAGGGTTCCGGATCAATTATTCTGGCCAGTTTGAGCAGTTCGGAACTCATCGAGAGTCGTCGTGCTCTGACTTCTGTCAGGTTGACCTCAAAGCCTATGGTCTTGCCCTGACGTACCAGATTCATCGTAACAGCGGGATAGGTGCGTTGGTTGGGATGTTGGCCAGTCATATCCGCGATGGTTAATACAGGTTTAGACGGTAGTTGAGATGATTCCGTACTGAATTGTGAGAGTTGTGATGAGGGGATAAGCAGGATGTCGCAGTGACTACTGCCGGAAACGTTGTCGATGATATGTTTTTGAACCCTGCGCTGTTGGATCTGTTTGCCGTCGATTGAGGCGAAACCACGACCCAGACTCTCTTTGCGATAAAAGCAGATGTTAAGTGTTGTCGGGCGCACTTCCTGCACGTCGTCAGGCCAGGTGACAAATTTGCCAATATTGAAGATAAACGCCGCTTTGATCAGATTGAGCTTTTTGTTTGGCGATGCGGCCTGACCTGATACCGGTACGATGGACAGAACCAACGCAATAAACAGAGGCATCAGGCTCAGCGGCATAAACCGCGACAACGCAACTTCTGGTGCAGATGTTCGTTTAAACAAAGACCGTATCATAAAAAGTCTTTGTCCCACTGCAGGCGTATCCAGATCTCTCGTTCGCTTCTTTCGTTGTTGTGCTGAGATCCAAAGTCTGCAGCCGGGTCAAACACTGTTTCATCTAACAGGTTGTCCACGCCGAAAGAGTAGTTAAGCGCCGGTGTGATTTGGCCAAAGCCGAACAGGTTGGCAATGACGAAAGCTTCGGCATCGTCAGCGGTAAAGCTATTGGTATCCCGGCGGCCGTTATTGTGGATCACCGAAAAACCAAGGGTGTGATCGGGATGGTACTGGTAATCCACTTGAAGACTGCCACTCCAGGCGGCCAGATAGGGCAGCTCACCCGTTGGCGTTTCGGATTTGAGGTAAGAGATACCCAGACGCAGGTTTAGCTTGTCTGTGGGTCGAGCATTGAACAGTGCCTCCAGTCCGTGCATCCGATAGGTATCATCACTGTTCGCAAAGTACTCATCTTCATCATCCGGCGTTGGTACCTCGTGGATGAAGTCACGTAGCTGACTTTTGAACAGGTTGAGACTCAGGTTCGCTTCATCCCACTGATAGAGGTAGCTCAGTTCTAGCTGATGTATCTCTTCTGCATCGACGGCAGGAGGCTGAAAGCTAGTGTTCTCCAACACCTTAAGGTATTCGCGGAATGTCGGGGTGCGAATGGCAGTACCGTACTGTACTTTCCACGTTTGCTGCGTATCTGGAGTCAGGACCGCAGCTGCCCTGTAGTTAAAGTAACCGCCGAACTGTTCAAAGTGGTCGTAACGGCCACCCATAGTCAGGCTAAGGTCGGGATTAAGCTCCCAAACATCTTGTACAAACGCAGCGTAATTATTGTTGGTTATACCCGGCTCGGAAAGCAGGTTACCTGTGCGGGTTGGGCTAAGGAAACCATCGCGGAAATGAAAAGAACGCTCAAAATCGGTTCGTTCCGCCTTTTCATATTGCCAGCTCATACCTGCGGCTAAGACGTGATTGCTCCAGCGTTTCAGCCCTGTCACTGAGGCGCCCGCCATGGTCGAGTTTTGGTATTCCTCATAACCAAGTGCACGGGAATTTTGTTCGATCTCATATTCCCGGGCTTTGTCGTTACGATAATACAGAGTGCTTTCAATGCGTCCGGTGTCTACCGTACCGTAATCGTAGGCGGCAGACAGGGTCAGGTTACGCTCCTTAATGAATGCATCCTGTGTGGGGGGGATATAGAGAAAGGGTGTTTCGTTGTTGTTGTACCCGAGTGACAGCGTTAGCCCTGGTAGTGGTTTTGCTTTGAGTTGAAGGTTGGTGTAATCCTCATCCAGCGGCTGGAGAAGATCACTGCCGATGAAGCTTTTTCGCTCTTCGCGGAACGGCGCATCTTGACTTAGATAGCTGCCAAAAGCCTGAAAGTTCTCGCTGTTGTATAAGAGTGTACCTTTACCCCGGTTGTTGCTGGCGGCTTCAAAAGAGGTTTCTAGAGAGGGCTGGTCTGTAAAGTCTCGGGTGGTGATGGAGATAATGCCGCCAAATGCATTGGCGCCATACAGACTGGAGGCCGGTCCTAAAATCACTTCAACCTTTTCGATGTACTCCAGTGGCAGGTTGTCACCCAGGGAAAAGTGTCCGTAATAGAGATGTTGCATCCGCACACCGTCTACCATCAGCACCATTTTATCGTTATAGCGATCCAGTAAGCCCCGCGCCCAGACAGAGCGGTGACGTTTACGATACTGGTTGAGCTGTAAGCCGGGAACAAATGACAATAGGTCTTCCAGCCGACGAACACCAAAGCGTTGGAAGTCGTCATGACTGAAAGTATATAAAGTACCCGGTGCCTTGCTGGTTTGTGTCGGAACAAGGGATGCGGACGTAAAAACATCCAGGGCGACGAGATCTTTCAGCGACATTGATGCGAAATCTTTGTCGTCGAGCGATGCTGCGTGGACTTCATAAGGGATGGCGAACAGGGCGCACGCCAAAAACGTTGTATTAAAGGAGCATTTGAGATACTGCATGCTCTCTCACCTCTGGCATCTTGTTATTATCTTAATTGCCGAATGAAAATGAGTTCTGTTCAGGGATGTAGTGATCGTATTGTTACTGTCTTCCAATCTCCTGAAACCGGATTTCAATGTGTGGCGATGTCGTGCCTTAGCCCAATCTAGTCTCTTAAGGATGTCCGGCACACGGTGTCACGGGTTAAAAAATGTTCGAACCACGTAACCTGAATTTGTGTTCCATAATCATGTCTTTTAGTCATTAAAACAAGGGAATAGCGACAAATTTCTGGTTTCCTGGCCTTTATC
>NZ_JBFGYC010000353.1:0-4363 GCF_041587635.1 Pontibacterium sp.
AGCTTTCAGCCTGCTCAATTGATCACCTCATTGTTGCGGTGGATTCAGGAAGAGATCAACGAGGAAGTTTTTTCACTGACTGAAGCATTAGGTGATATTGAGACGTTACTTGAGCGTGATAAACCGCCAGTGGATGAGATAAGTCAGGCGCGTAAGCGGGCGGGTGAACTACAGCGTTATCTGGCTCCCCAGCGCGCAGTATTGAGTCAACTGCGTCAGCAGCGTGAACTGAAATTAGCGACAGAACTGGAATCGGATTGGAGAGAACTCGCGAACGAACTTCAGCTCAGCCTCGAAGAGGTGGACATGGCGATCAATCGTCTGCTGATTTTTCAGGATGAGGTACGTAGCACGCTCAACGAACGTACCACCCGCACGTTGTATCTGTTGTCGTTAGTCACATTTTTCTTCCTGCCTTTGAGCTTTATTACCGGCTTTTTAGGTATGAACATCAGTTTTCCGTGGGAAGCATCAGGGGATGCCTTTTGGATTTTGGTGGCGATGATCACCGGTATTGTGTTGGCGCAGGCCTTACTGATACGACGTTTGGGCTGGTTATAGCGGGCGCTATTTCAATCCCTATTGTTCATTAAGCTCTTTCCGGGGGAAACCCTATGCATATGGATCCAGTTCTACCGACTATGGTTGGCACACTGTTTGTGATGTTGCTGGTGGGTGGGTTATTAAAGTTTATTCATCAGCCTCAGATCATTGCGTATCTGCTCGCGGGTGTTGTGATTGGCCCTCATGGTTTTGGGCTGATTTCAGATTCAGAGATGGTGCATCGATTGGGTGCATTGGGTGTTGTACTGCTTCTGTTTTTTGTTGGGATGGAAGTTGTCCCTGAAAAGCTGAAAGCGCGGTGGCGTATTCCTGTCATCGGCACGGTATTGCAAGTGTTGTTCTGTCTAGCCCCCGTCACTTTGATCGGTATGGCTTATGACTGGAGTTGGGCGCGGATCGCGCTGCTGACATTTGTGGTGAGTCTGTCCAGTTCAGCGGTCGTGATTCGTCTGTTGCAGGATCGTAACGAACTGAGTACCGGCTTTGGTCAGGATATGTTAGGCGTGTTGCTAGTGCAGGATCTGTTGGTCATCCCGATGCTGATCGTGATCGGTTTGTTTGGAGGACAGCAGATTGATATGCACTCACTGTCGATGCAGTTGCTCGGTGTATTATTGATGGGTGGTCTGTTGGTGTGGATTTTCAGCGGACGTCAGCTAAAGCTGCCTTTGGGGAATCATATTCGTGGTGATCATGAAATACAGGTGTTTACTGCATTAGCTATTTGCTTTGGGTTGGCGCTGCTTACGGGTGTATTGGAGTTGTCTACCGCGTTGGGCGCGTTCATCGGTGGCATGCTGGTGTCAGCTGCCCGCGAAACCCAGTGGGTTCATCATAAGCTTGAACCGTTTAAAGTTGTGTTTGTTGCGCTATTTTTTCTGGCAATCGGCATGAGTCTGAATCTGAATTTCGTTGCGGATCATTGGTGGCAGGTCGGTTTGCTGGTGATTGCGGTGTTTATTGTGGGGACGCTGGTAAACGCAGTCATTCTGGCTGCATTGGGATACAAATGGCGGGAAAGCTTGTATGGCGGCACTGTGTTGGCGCAGATAGGTGAATTCAGTTTTGTATTGGCAGCCGTTGGCTTACAGGCAGCGATAATTTCTGATGCGGGTTATCAGCTGGCGTTGTCGGTTATCTCGATGTCTCTGTTGCTAGGACCGCTTTGGATTACGTTAGGACGAACCTGCTTTAAGCCGGTGATTGATAACGCAAACGCTTAGTCAGTGATAGGCGGGGAAACCGCAAAAATACTTTTAATCGAAATGCTTCAAGGCCGGTATTGCTACCGGTCTTTTTTATTGGAGAGTTGGTAAGTGCCACCGATCGACTTTTTGCCTTATGTTCAGCAGTTTTTTGTTGAACACAAACTGTTAACTACCATAGCGGCTATCGCGCTGACCTATGTATTCAAGATCAAGTTGGCCAGCACGATCAAGCGGCGGGCGCGAGCGAAGGGTGAAGACCGCCGTTATCTGGTTAATGTAATCAAGAACCTGATCAATCTGTCGTTGGTTGTCTGTTTCTTTGTGTACTGGTCAGCCGAGTTACAGAAGTTTGCCTTGTCGGTGGCGGCATTTGTAGTGGCCTTTGTGATTGCCACACGTGAGTTTATCCAGTGCATAATCGGTTTTATCTATATTGTGTCTGCCCGTCCTTTTCAGATAGGCGACTGGATTCAGGTTGGAAATCAGGCCGGTGAAGTGACCGAGACAGATTGGGCGAAGCTGACATTATTGGAAGTGGATATCGATTCTTACAGCCACACAGGAAAAACACTGTTTTTGCCGAACAGTATGTTGCTTTTGAGTACCATTAAAAACCTGAATTTTATGAAGCGCTATGCGACACATACGTTCACTATTACGCGTGATCAGAGTGTGAATTTGTTCGCAATTGAAGATGAACTGTTGGCGTATGCGACTGAACATTGTCAGGATTTCTATGAGGTGGCCAATCGTTACAATGCGCTGATCGAAAAAAGACTGGATGTAAAAATCTCTGGTCCGGCACCGGCAATGTATATTTCTTCAACTAAAGAAGGGAAAGATCAGGCGAGTTTCACGATATTTTGCCCATCAGAACAGGCGTTGGAGATTGAGCAAAAAATTACCCGTGATTTTATGCAACTTTGGCATCGTGAAAGACAGAAGCTTCACCGGAACGTTTGTGTTCAGGTGTAATGATAGGTTTGGGGTGAGTTTACATCAGCATGCCGGGATACCAAGAATGTGACCACTCCGTTTCCGATTATGATATTTGGTTAGACAAAAAAGCCCGATACGGGGTCGGGCTAAACGTAACGTATAGTTACTTATGACAGAACCTTATGCATCCGTTTTAAGCAGCTCGCCTTTCGGATCGTAGACGCAGCCTTTAGTCGCTTTCGCAGGGTAGTGTTTACCTAGAATCTTCACAGTAAGACCAGCAGCGATGGCAACGGTGTCAACGTATGCGAGCGCCAGACTCTTCTGTACCCGTCAGAGCTGACCTGACCCACGACTTTACCGTCCTGATAAACCGGTTCCATATCTGTCGCAGCGTCCACATCGGTGGAGTTGATTTCCAGCAGTACCAGTTTGGTTGTTATGCCTTGCTCTTTCTGGAGCACCAGTGCTGCGCGACCTTCAAAGTCGCCTTTGTCCAGTTTGACGAACCAGCCCTGATTCGTTTCCAGTGCGGTAAACTTGGTGATCAGGTCGTGGCCCCACATTGGGTAGATTTTATCAAGACGCATGGAGTCCATTGCGCGCAGACTAAAGTCTTTAGTATCCCACTCTTTACCCGCGCCCATCAGGGCATCATAAAGCGCTGTTTGATGTTCAATCGGGTGATGGAGTTCCCAGCCCAGCTCGCCGACAAAGTTCATACGAAGGGCGCGTACAGGTGCGCCCGCAACTTCGACTCTTGTCCGGTGAACCAAGGGAAGCCGTCATTACTTAGATCAGAATCGGTTAGTTTAGCCAGCACTTTACGTGCATCCGGACCGGCGAGAACCACTGTACTTTACTGACGGAGGATGTTGGTCAGTTCCACGCTGCTATCTGTTGCCAG
Organism: Pontibacterium sp.; assembly: GCF_041587635.1. Taxonomy (NCBI): domain Bacteria; kingdom Pseudomonadati; phylum Pseudomonadota; class Gammaproteobacteria; order Oceanospirillales; family Oceanospirillaceae; genus Pontibacterium; species Pontibacterium sp. Next base: position 3,619 of record NZ_JBFGYC010000353.1, read on the forward strand.
TCTCTGGGCCAGCCAATCTTTGATCAGCAGTTCACCGGCAGCAGGGGCCATCATATAGTAGCTACCGTTCTGCAGTTTGGTGATGGAAAACTCCCAAGCCACAGCGCCTTCAGCTGTTAGCTGATGAGCCAGCGCAGTTGCGCCCACTTCTGTTGGGATACGGTTCGGTTTCTGGTATCTGGTGCGCTCATCACGCAGTTTGTCTGACTCAAAAGTGAATTATTTTTCCAACTGGTTATATCGCCAGATTATGGCGGGTAAAACGCTACAGCGTGCGGGCTGACACGTTTCAGGTAGAAACTTTGTCTAGCCGGGATTTGACGCGCTGCATCACATCTGCGGGTGGGATAACCCCTTTCTTACTGATAACACAGCCCCGTGATCTCCCCTCAGCGACAATGCGCTCACCCACTCTAAAAGTGTGCGTCATATTGAAAAACTTCTCATCCCAACCCGTAATCTCCATATTTACGTCGTACTTGTGAAACAGGCCCAACGGTTTTTTGTATTGCATGGTGTGTTCCGAAATGACTGGCATCCACCCCTCATTGAGCATCGTTTTGGCCAGCCCCGTGCGTATAAACATATCAACCCGCGATAAGTCACAGATCGTGAGATAACGCCCATTGTTCATATGGCGATTGATATCAATATCGTTGGGCAGTACGCGCATTGATAAGGTATTACTTGGGTGTTCAATCGGCAGTCGGGGTTTAAAAAACGATGCTGCCAGAAGATAAAACAT
>NZ_JBFGYC010000354.1:0-4356 GCF_041587635.1 Pontibacterium sp.
CGCCCCATGATAATTCCCACCTCAAACAGCAACCACATAGGTAGAGCCAACAGACTCTGGGAGATTACATCAGGAGGGGTTAGCAACATCCCCAGAACAAAACACCCCACCAACACATAAGCTCGTTTTTGCGCCAGACCATCGGCTGTGGCCGCACCTGTCCAAATGAGCAGCAGTGTCGCTATAGGTATTTCAAAAACGATACCAAACGCGAAGAATAACTTGAGCACAAAGTTCAGATAGCTGCTGATATCAGTCGCAATCTCGACATTGACGGGTACGACACTGGTAAAGAAGCCAAACATCAATGGAAATACGACGTAATACGCAAACGCCATACCTGCATAGAACAGGAAAATACTGGAGATCAGCAACGGCACCGCTAATCGTTTCTCGTTTTGATACAAACCCGGTGCGATAAACCCCCAGAGCTGATGCAAAATAACCGGCATCGCCAGGAAGATAGATGCCACGAGTGTTAGCTTAAAAGGCGCAAAGAACGGCGAGGCGACATCCGTCGCGATCATGCTGGTGCCTTCTGGCAATAAAGATGTCAGCGGGTCAGACAGATAGGTGTAGAGGTCGTTAGCAAAATAGAATAACGACAGAAAGATCAGCAACACTATCAGCAATATCCGCATCAGGCGCTGACGCATCTCTAACAGATGGGAAATGAGAGGTTGTTCCTGATCCTGACCCGGCAGGTTATTACTATGCTCGCTCATTACTTCTCAGTCTTATTTGCGGCATCAGGGGCCGATTGTTCGCTTCCCGTAGATATCGGTGGGGCGATACTGTTTTCAGGCCGAGGCGTACTCTCACCCGAGGCAGGTTGCTGGGCTTTGAGTTCTTCCGGCGAAGAGACGCTGCTACCAAAGGGAGAATCATCACTGCTCCCTGAATTAAAAGGCGTACGCATCTCTTCCAGCTCTTTATCCAGCTGTTCTTTTTGAATTGCCGCTGTGCGCTTCATCTCATCAATACGCAGTTCTTCAGAGATTTCACTCTGAATACCACTGAGCGTGCGTCGGATACGACCAACCCATAACCCTGCAGTACGGGCCGCAGTGGGCAGCTTCTCTGGACCAAGGACCACCAGCGCTACAACGGCAACAATAAGCAGTTCAGCAAAGCCGATATCAAACATCTACTATGCCGCCGGCTTATTTGTCAGTCTTAGTTTCTTCTTTCTTCGCTGCAGCTGAATCAGCTTCATTGAAGTCAGCGTCTTCTTTATTCAGCTGTTTAGCTGGCTCTTCTTTTTTCTCTTCATCTTCGGTTACAGCTTTCTTGAAACCTTTGATTGCGCTGCCCAGGTCTCCGCCCATGCCACGCAGTTTCTTAGTACCAAACAGAAGAACAATGATCAGAGCAACAATCAACAGCTGCCAAATACTGATACCACCAATGCCCATACTAAAACTCTCCGCTTTTATTCTTATATTGAGGGCAGTTTTCCGCCACCCAACAAATGAAAATGAATAGGGTAGACCTTCTGACGTTCACCCCGCCCCAACTTAGTAACGGTGTGGCAGGATCATCACTGGACGATAAGTCTTGTACCGCCCGCCTGCGGGTCATCTAAATCTCGTACTTGTCTTCGCGATATCGTAAATAGCCACTTTGAGTGATCCGTTCCGAAGCACCGCGAAGTATTTATCCTGATACATAATGTTTGCAGGCACATTACCTACAACAATCCGACAGATAACGTGCTCTGCCATGACTTATTTATTGGTACGCGCCGCTTTTTCTTCAAGGCCAGACATATCAAAACGACGCGACAATTCATCGATAATCACCTGGGGTTTCTCTCCCAGATGGGACAACATCACTAAGCTATGAAACCAGAGATCAGCGGTCTCATAGATCACATCACTGTTATCACCGCTTTTCTCTGCGTCTTTGGCAGCAATGATAGCTTCGACCGACTCTTCACCCACTTTTTCCAAAATCTTGTTCAGACCTTTGGCGTGCAGGCTGGCTACGTAGGATTTCTCGGAAGCTGCGTTTTTTCGCTCTTCCAGAATTTCTCCCAATTGGGTCAATACGTCACTCATCGAATACAGCCTATTTGTTGTAAATACTTGCCGGGTCTTTCAGCACCGGTTCTACCGGCACCCATTCTTCATCTTTCAGTACGCTGTAAAAACAGCTCTCTCGCCCAGTATGGCAGGAGATACCGCCCAGCTGCTTAACATGCATCAAGATGACATCGGCATCACAATCCAACCGAATTTCATGCAACTGCTGCACATGCCCGGACTCTTCACCCTTGCGCCAGAGCTTGTTACGCGAACGAGACCAATAGATGGCTCGCTGCTCTTTGACGGTCAGAGACAGTGCCTCTTCGTTCATCCATGCGACCATCAAGATACGACCCGTTTCATGGTCCTGTGCAATCGCCGGGACCAAACCATCGCTGTTCCATTTTACCTGTTCAAGCCAAGGTGCAGACATGTGTTTACTTCTTTAGCAAATTCTAATTCAAAGCGGCAAGCATACCTGAACAAACTGCCTTCCACCATATATACAACAGGCGTATAACCAAGGCGTAGCGCCAGATTTCTAGCGTCGTACTACCAGATACAAACCAACACCGGCAGCGATCCAGGACGCCGCTGAAACTGATGCCAGCCAATCCATCGCCTGATCATTACCCGAGACAACCGCCAGTAATATCAACGCCACACCCAGATAACGTGTGGGTCGATGCCTGCGCTCAAGCTCATCTCTCGCGGCAGCATATGCCCGCAGATCACGCGCACGACTATCATCCAATCGACGAACCTGATTCAGTGCATCAAACACCAGTTGCGGCATATGTGGCATTTTCTCCAGCCAATCCGGCGCCTGCTGCTTGATGCTACGGTAGACTGCCTTAGGCCCCATCCGTTCCTTCATCCAGCCTTCAAGGAAAGGTTTAGCAGTCTTCCACAAATCCAGTTCTGGATAAAGCTGACGACCCAGTCCCTCAATATTCAGCAGGGTCTTTTGCAACAATACAAGCTGCGGCTGTACTTCCATATTAAAGCGCCGCGCAGTTTGGAAAAGTCCTAATAGTACCTGACCAAAGGAGATCTCTTTCAGCGGTTTCTCGAAAATGGGTTCACACACACTACGAATGGCTGTTTCAAAGGCATCCACATTGGTATCTGATGGCACCCAACCTGAATCCACGTGTAGCTGTGCGACCTGCCGGTAGTCACGCTGGAAGAAAGCCAGAAAGTTTCGCGCCAGATAACTCTGATCTTCTGGGGTAAGCGAACCCACGATGCCAAAATCAACAGCGATATATTGAGGAGACTGTGGGTTATCACGAGACACAAAGATATTGCCCGGGTGCATATCCGCATGAAAGAAGCTGTCACGAAACACCTGAGTAAAGAATATCTCTACTCCGCGTTCCGCCAGTTTTTTCATATCAGTATTCTGGGCTACAAGCTGCTCCACATCAGCAACAGGGATACCATGGATACGCTCCATCACCAGAACGTTGGAGCGGGTATAGTCCCAATAAATCTCCGGAATATAAAGAACGTCAGAACCGTCAAAATTGCGGTGTAGCTGCGAGCCATTTGCCGCCTCTTTTCGCAAATCCAGCTCATCAAAAATCGTTTGCTCGTACTCTGCAACAACCTCAACCGGGCGTAAGCGACGGCCATCTGCCCAGATCGCCTGTGCAATCTGAGCCAGGCTATAAAGCAGAGCGACATCTTTTTGGATTGTCCGTTCGATACCCGGACGGATCACTTTGACCACAACGTCACGACCATCGCCCAATGTCGCTTTATGGACCTGAGCAACGGATGCGGATGCCAGAGGCTGCTGTTCAAATTGGGCAAACAGCTCACTAACAGGCTGCCCCAGTGACTGTTCTATGATGTGCTGTGCTTCAGCACCGCCGAAGGGAGGCACTTGATCTTGTAGCTTTTTAAGCTCTTCCGCCACGTCATCGGGTAACAAATCACGACGGGTAGAGAGCATCTGGCCAAACTTGATGAATACCGGCCCCAATGCCTCCAATGCCAGACGCAGGCGTTCGCCACGAGGCTGGTCTGCCGCGACCATATAACGCCACGGTAACAGTTTTAGCAGTACACGCAGATAAAAGGGAAGATTCATCCCGTCGAAGAACGTATCCAGACGGTAGCGGGCAACAACCCGCAGGATTTTTACACTTCTGAGCAGACGTTTCACAAACAGGTGATCCTGTAATCAGCTAATTCGGCGCGACAATGCTACACCATCCCAATAGAAATTCATTGCCTAATATCAGATCAGCCAATGACTGCCTGATTGCGTCCGTTCGCCTTGGCTTTATAGAGCATTTCATCTGCACGACTAAACAAAGAC
>NZ_JBFGYC010000355.1:0-4340 GCF_041587635.1 Pontibacterium sp.
CTATGCAACCACTTGTTCTTGCCTCCAGCTCACCCTTCAGACGCCAAATACTTGATAAGTTAAATCTGAATTATGATTGCAGCTCACCCGATATTGATGAAAGTCCGCTAGATAACGAATCTGCTATAGAGCTTGTTGAACGTTTGGCAATAACTAAAGCGCAAGCAATAGCAGTAGAACATCGTGACGCATTGATTATTGGTTCCGATCAGGTTGCAGTCATCAACCAAGAGATCGTTGGCAAACCGCACACCCATGCCAATGCAACAAACCAGCTAAAATCAGCATCCGGCAACAAAATCACCTTTTACACCGGGCTGGCTCTATTAAATAGCAAAACCGGAACAGTACAAAGTGAAGTCGTACCTTTTATAGTCCATTTTCGCACACTCAGTGACGCAATGATTGAAAACTACCTGCAAGCAGAACAGCCTTATAACTGCGCGGGAAGCTTTAAATCCGAAGGATTGGGCATTGCTCTATTTGAAAAGCTTGAGGGTGATGATCCCAATACACTGATTGGGCTTCCGTTAATTCGTCTGATCCGTATGCTGGAAAATGAAAACCATCAGGTCATCGGCTAATAACGCTTTAGAGTATAGAGGTGATTCGGGGCAGCGATTTTTAAACAGCCCCTTGCCCCCCTGTACAACACTTTGTCGCTAAGCACTCCAGATCCGCTACACACATCGAGTGCTTCAACTCATTAACGGATGTCCCTTCCCTCCTTCGGGAATAGCCAAAACGCAAACCATTTACTAAAACGCGGCATTAACACATAACTCATTAGCAACATTACCACCGCCGTTATCAGCATCGTCCGCAAGACTAGCGGCAATTCCGCCAGAACATCACCAAACAACCAAAATATCAGCGTTACTGTTGGACAAAGTGCCAGCCAGCTTACGATCGTCATCTTATATTTAGGCGGCGGCTGCACTGGATTCTGACCGGGCAGCGAAAACCAGGTCACCAACCCAGAGGTCACTTCAACCGTACTCGGCGTCTCTAGCAGGCATTCGATACCCTTTAGCCACTGCGCTCGCTCCGAAGAATTTTGCCAGTTTTCCAAATCAGCCTGTGACTGAAACTTGAAGATAATGCGGTATTCAGGGTCAGCAGGACCCGTGGGGCGAAACAGATTGGTTCCCATATATCCTGGGAACGGTGCAGCCGCCTCAGTCATTTTGGCACTGAGTTGCTCAAACGCATCTTCACACCCTTCCTTTACCCGGCGAGAAATAACGACGGTCACCGGTGACGATGATTCTGTGGCTTGTTCGGAACTCTGCATGCGTATACCCCAATAATTCTAAAAACGAAGCACGTAACTTCATGCAAGAAGTATAAAGATCTCACATAGAGGATAAAGAGAGCAAAATGAAACCCTAATTCCCATATATAGGATTTAGTGCTCTAGCCCGAGACTTATGAGACCAAGGCTAGCAACCCCATCACCAATAACAGACACAAAAAAGGAGGACCTAAGTCCCCCTTTTTATTTCAGTCTGACACCAACCGCATACAGTAGTTAGCGCATCTGCCAACTGTTGTTGTTCAAACCCATTTCAGCGCTAATCGTTTTCGCAAATGTTGTGCTGACACGATCTAGAATCTTCTGCCAAAGCTGAGGCTGAGAGGTGTAATCAACCATCTCTTCAACACCAACAACTTCGCGTGCAACGTAACTACTACTTCCGATGCCATCCAGCAGCCCGAGCTCCAGCGCCTGCTCTCCGGTCCACACCAAACCGCTGAACATTTTTTCGTTGTCTTTCAAGCGCTCTCCGCGCCCTTTCTTCACCTGCTCAATAAACTGCCGGTGGGTTGTATCCAGCACCTGCTGCCACAAATTGGTTTCGTTCGAATTTTGTGGGCTAAACGGATCAAGAAATGCCTTGTGGTCACCCGCAGTGTACAAGCGACGCTCAACACCAACCTTGTCCATCAGATCAACAAAACCGAATCCGCCAGCGACCACACCAATCGAACCGACCAAACTGGCTTTATCTGCATAAATCTCATCAGCAGCGGCCGCAATGTAATATGCACCTGAAGCACCGATATCAACAATCACAGCATAGACTTTCTTCTCTGGATACAGCACACGCAGACGTTTCACTTCGTCATATATATAGCCAGACTGCACCGGACTGCCACCCGGGCTGTTAATACGCATAATGACAGCTTTCGATTCTTCCGATTCGAACGCCTTGCGCAACGCCCAAACAATGTTGTCTGCACTGGCTTCTTCACTGGCCGAAATTGGCCCCTGAATATTGATAACCGCTGTATGCTCGGTCACATCTGGAGACGAATCGGATAGCGAACCGCCAAAAAACGCCATTCCCAGCAATGCAAACAAATAGAGAAATGTCAGCGATTTGAACAAGATACCCCAACGGCGGGCACGTCGCTGCTCAACATAAGAGCCGTCAACCAGGCGCTCTAAAAGGCGCCATTACTTGCCCTCTTGTTTTTGACGCACTTTGTCCAGTGCGTCAGAGGCTGGCGTCTTGGGCTTTTCAGGTTCATTCCAGTGATTGTCAGACATCGTTAAACTCGTTCCTCCAATATATATCGACTTTCGATCCAGGCTTCCAATTCAGGAAAATGATGAACCAACAGTACCGGATCGTATTTCATCAAACGATCAACATGATGCGCACCATAACTGACGGCAATCACATCCATACCAGCTCGCCGCCCCATATCCAGATCAAACTCGGTATCTCCGATCATCAATGCTTCTGATGCTTTGACCCCAGTCTCCGCCAGAATCTCCTCAAGCATATGAGGATCCGGCTTCGATGTAGTTTCGTCTGCGCAACGAGAAGTTTCAAATATATAGCCTAGTCCAGTGTCATTAAAAACCCTATCCAGACCTCTGCGGCTCTTACCTGTCGCAACCGCCATCCGAATCCCTTTGCTATGCATACGCTCCAGACTTTGCTGCGCACCGACAAAAAGATGGGTTGGCGTCGTATCTACACCTAAATAATAGTGACCATAACGCTCGCGCATCTGCTGTATCTGCTCATCCGTGACAAAGGGTATAAGCTCGCGGATCGCTTCCGGCAAACCCAGCCCGATGATATTCCGCACAGCATCATCAGTCAGCTCACCCAATGATAGATCACGGGCAGCAGCCTGCATGCTGGATATGATACGAGCAGCAGAATCAATAATGGTTCCGTCCCAGTCAAAAATCAGTAACTTATACAAAATGACACTCCAAAAATTAATCATTGCAAACGTAGCGATACATACAGCCACGAAGCAGCCAAACCTGGTCGCGTTACAGGTTGTCTATTATGCCTGCAAAGATATGACGGAAGAACCCGGAAAACAGAGGGTTAAAGGCGTAAGAAAGGAAAAAGCAAAGATAAGCAGCGCCTGTGCTCACAAACGCTGCCGGCAGATCAGTTTTCTTGAATGACTGGACGGATCAGCAACTCGCTGACATCCACATAGGCCGGCTGCGAAATCGCATACATAATGCCATTGGCGATATCTTCCGGTTTCAAGATAGGGCTCTCTTCCGCATACATATTATCTTTCACTGCACTACGGATTTTCTCATGCGCAATACTATCAGGCAGTTCGGTGTCGACAGAACCTGGCTGAATATCTGTCACCCGCACACCGAAGCGAATCGCCTCCTTACGCAAGGTATCAGAGATTGCACGGACCGCATGCTTAGTGCCGCCATACACACCGGCGCTCTGGTAGGTCAGGCGCGCAGCAACAGAACTGATATTGACGATATGCCCGTCCTTACGTTCAGCCATACCCGGATAAACGGCATTAATGGCATAAAGCACACCCTTTATATTTACATCGATCATCCGATCCCACTCATCGACGCGCCCCGACAAAATCGGACTAATCGGCATAGTGCCGGCATTATTAATCAGGATGTCTAAGCGCCCAAATGTATTTAAGGCTGTATCAACAATGTCCTGAACCTGGGATCGGTCGGTGACACTGCCTACGGCAGATATGGCTTGCCCGCCGGCTTGTTCGACCTCCTGGCAGACAGTTGCCAGACCTTCAGCGTCTACATCGCTGACCACCACCCTTGCCCCTTCACGGGCGAAGCGCAAGGCAGTTGCCCGGCCAATCCCATTGGCGCCCCCCGTAATTAAAACGACTTTTTCCGCAAGCTTCATTTTTCCCTCCGCATTTTCTTAAAGAATTGAAACGTCAATTCACTGATTTACTGCTCGGGCTTCAAAGTTTTCATTGATTGATTTGTCTTTTCATTAGCAGGGTCCACACGCCATCGATAACCACTTCACCTCTCTGGTTGATCACCCGCGCAGCGTACTTGACAACCC
>NZ_JBFGYC010000356.1:0-4335 GCF_041587635.1 Pontibacterium sp.
ACTGCGGCGCAAACGATCCCTGATCTGTCTGTTTATCGCTAGATCGTCGGGATGGGAAATAACCACGTCAGCATCGTAGATTTCGTTGCCATATCCCAGCATCCGTTTCATCGCTGGATTGACGTATTCGAAGCTGCCATCAGGGCTGGATAGAATCATCGCGACCGGGGTTGCATCAAACACTTGCTTCACTGCCGCGTTTATATCCGTTCTGGTGTCTTCTGGTGGCTGGTCCAGTTCGAACATGTGTTTGACCTTTTATCCCTAAATGGTGGTGTGTTGGGTAGATATTTCAAACGAAATATTACATGAAACCGGATCAGGTTTCAGGCGGTTAGTGAATATTCGATCTCTATTTTTTGAAAGAATTTGTGACTTCCTGCGGTAAAACGACTAGTTTAGCGGCCACCCCCAAAACAGCCGTGTTCAGTGGAGATCAGATGGCACTTCCGGGAAAAGAGATTTATCGCGGCTATGACGAGTATGGCGTGGTATCGGTTGTGGAAGACGGCCACAAACGTTATCTGGCATTCGGCGATAACGATGAACAGAGTTGCTGGCTGAAACACGAGCCTCTGACACCACAGCATGAGTATGTGCGGGCTATGTTGCTGGTGTTGCTGTTTAAAGATCCCAAGCAGAGCATCAGTCTGGGGTTGGGGGCGGGGAGTTTAAACAGCTGCCTGCACGGGCACTATCCGTCGCTGAAACAGCAGGTTGTCGAGCTGCGACCGGAGGTGGTTAAAGCCGCCTATAAATACTTCCAGCTGCCACGGGGTAAACGTTTGGAGGTCCATACGATGGATGCCAACGAATATCTGCAGACCGTGGAGAGCAAAAAAGCTGACATCCTGTTCAGTGATATCTATGGCGCGGATGGGCTGGATGAGCAGCAGCTTGATCCCAGCTTCCTGATGAACTGCCATGATCGCCTGAAACAGGACGGCTGGCTGGTGTTGAACTGTTGGCGAGAACATCAGGGCAATGATTCTCTGCAGACCCTGATCGAGATTTTCGACGATGTGCGCAGTTGTGCAACACAAAGCGGAAACTGGATTGTATTTGCAGGCAAGCGCGAGAGTAACCGCACCGCCAAACAGCTAAAAAACGACGCGCGGGAGCTGAGTCAAAAACTGGGCTTTTCCCTCAGCGCCCACCTCGGTCGCTTGAAAGAGCACACTTAGGTCAGGTTATTCGCACTTTGCTATCTGCTTGGTGGTGTCGCTTGAGCTTGATACCGCTGGCAAGCAGTACCCCCGCCATAATGATCAATACACCCCCGAGGGTACTCAGCGTCAGATGTTCGCCAAGTAGTGGAATTGCCGCCATGGCTGCCAGTGCCGGGGTGAAGGAACCCAACGCGGCTGTTTTTTCGGCCCCCAGATTATTGATCGCAACACCGTAAGTCACACCACCCACGATTCCGGCGCCAATGCCCTGAGTCAGCAGAAATGGCCACAGTTCAGTCCATGCGGTCTGGCTGATATTTGATTCCACCCAGCCCATGCCCAACATGATGCCCAGCACCGCAGTCGCACTGGTACAGAGCAGGGCGGTCGCTTCCAGCGGATTGATACCCGCCACCCTGAGTCCCAGCGTATAGAGTGCCCACAATAGTGTGGCTCCCAGAAACGCCAGATGACCACGCCAATAACCCTGTTCAAAATTGATCAGCGCACTGCCCAGTAACAGCAGTATCCCCAACAGAATTGTAGCCAGCCCGAGCAGACGCCGACGAGGCAGCGGTTCACCAAACACCAGCACGGCCAGCCCGGTCACAAACAGCGGTGCGCTACCCGGTACCAGTGCTCCTGCATGGGCAGCCGGCGCGTATCCGGTGCCCAGCGAGACCAGATAGAAGAATGGTAACCCGCCCAATAGGATCATCACGCTGTGACGCCACGCCATCCGGCGTACTTTGTGCCAGCTCTTGAGTAACCAGGGTAGAAACACGATAGCTGGTAAGCCAAACCGCATCAGTCCCAGATCGCTGGACGTGAGCGGGGAATGATTTTCCGCTCGCAGCGAAAGCAGGAAGCCGACCCAGATCAACAAGGTTACCAGCATGGCCGCAAGGCCTTTCAGGTTGACGGCGGGTTCGCCTCGGTACTGGTTCATCGGATGAAGTCCTGTTCGTGTTGTATTGGCGGCTATTATCCGAGAAAAGAGAAAGTCGAAAGTTGTTATTTGGGTTGCCTATTGGGTCATTTTTAGTTGATAGTTGCGTTAATGGTTTTTACTTTGGCATTTAATGCTTATGTTTGAGTGTGGCGTATGAAAGTAGATGAGATCGATCTTAAAATTCTGAAGATCCTGCAACAGGACGGACGGTTGAGTAACGCAGAGATTGCCGAGCGGGTGGCGCTCTCTCCTTCACCCTGTCTGCGGCGTTTACGCCGGTTGGAAACCGAAGGTGTTATTCAGGGCTACCGGCCGCAGCTCAATCGGCAGGTGGTCGGGTTGGGTATGACGGTATTTGTGCAGGTGAAGCTACACGATCACAGTGCAGAATCGGTGACCGGTTTTGAAGATGCGGTACGTGAGATGGATGCGGTGGTGAATGCCCATACGGTGTCCGGGTCGGCTGATTATCTGCTGGAAGTTGTGGCGGAGGATCTGATCGACTATGACCGATTGGTGAAGCAGATGCAGCGGTTGAATATGGTTAGAGAAATTGAGAGTAATTTTGCGTTGCAGGCGGTTAAGACGGAGGCGCCTTTGCCATTGAAGTTGTAGGGATTCAGATGGTCTTTTTTCTCTGTTTATCGCCCTAATAGGGCGAGATAAGGGGAGTCGCTGAACTCCCCTTATCAATCCCCGTCAGCCCCACTACTTGTCCCGCTTTGCGGGATACCCTGTGCGCTTCACAATCAATCGACGCTGCGGAACTCGGCTGAACGCCTCAAACAGTCCTCGCTTAAATTCGATTGACTGCTCCAGTGCTCGGCTGCGTAGAGGGGAATTAAATACGGCAGAAACCTGAATGTCCGCTGCAGTAGAAAGCAATTTATTTTGAACCACGAAACATAACGTTGGCACGGACTAAATGCCCCTCTACGCCGCCGAGCATTGCAGAACTAAAACGGTTAAAGCGAATTCTGTTTGAGGCCGTAGGCCGAGTTCATTCGCTTCGTTTTATTTCGAAACGCGCAGGGAACCGGACTCAGTCCGGCAAGTAGTGGGGTTGGCAGGGATTGGTAAGGGAGGGCCAACCCCCTCCCTTACCTCGCCCAACAGGGGCGAAACGCAATGCAGAATAGTCGAGCTAGACTAGAATCAACGCGATAAGCGAACCTTACACGTATTCCCTCAACCCCGGTAAACTCCCCAATTCCACCTCATCTAACTGCCGCTCAGCCATATGGCGCTCACCATACTTCCGATAGGTCCCACTGTGGGCAAACAGCGCAAACAGATCCGGGTCCAGATGACCCTCTTCCACCATACGGCCCATGATCGTCATGGACTGCGATAGCTTCATCCCCTGCTTGTACGGACGATCAGCCGAGGTCAGGGCTTCAAAAATATCCGCAATACACATAATGCGCGCACGCAGTGAAAGCTGCTCAGCATCCAGTCCTCGGGGGTAACCTTTCCCGTTCAGGCTTTCGTGATGGTTACAGGCGATCTCCGTCACGTTGCTTAAGTTACGGGGGTAGGGTAGCGATTCCAGCATATCGATGGTGACCTTGATGTGATCACGCATGATCTGACGCTCTTCTTCGGTCAGGGTGCCACGGATGATGCAGAGGTTCTTTATCTCATCGTCGGATAACATACGTCGGGTCTGGCCGTTCACATCCAGCCATTCGCACTGGCCGATCTGCGCGACACGGGCCTGATCTTCGGGGGCCATAAACTCGCCACCGATATTGGCTTTTTGCAGGAAGGCGAGGTCGTCGTCCAGTTGTGCGCAGCGTGCTTCGAAATCGGCATGTGTATCGGCAGCGGCTGTTGGATCTAAGCGGGGTAGGGCGCGCAGCAACTCAATTTCCAGTTGCTGCTTGTGCTCACGGAAACGGCCTTCAACCAGTTCGATGCGATCGATTAGCGTATGTAGCTTAGTGGCTTTGTCGATGATCGCTTCTGGCGTAGTGATCTTACCGCAGTCATGTAACCAGGCCGCGACCTTCAACTCGTACATCTCCTCATCGTTCCACTGGGTATCCGCATAGGGACCGTGATCAGTATTGTTAATAGCATCGGCCAGCAACATGGCGATCTCGGGTACGTGTTCGCAGTGTTTACCGGTTACCGGTTACCGGTGATTTATGGTCAATCGCGCGACCGATCAGCTGGATAAACGATTCGAACAGCACCCGCTGACCGTCCATC
>NZ_JBFGYC010000357.1:0-4312 GCF_041587635.1 Pontibacterium sp.
ACCTGACAGCGTTGCAAAACGATGGCTTGACCGTTGAACATCCGGAGTTCAGCTTTCAGGGCCCCGTGACAGCCATGGATCACGCCACACTAATCGCGACGACTGAGGCCAACCAGTTTGACCTGATTGCGATCTCCCTTAAAGCTGGAGCAACAGAATCTGTTCTTAATGAGCTGGATAGCTGGCTAACCGATCAAAGTACTCCAATCCTGTCGTTGCAAAACGGCGTGGACAATGAGCCCGCCATCGCGAACTCCATTGGCAATCAGCGCACGATAGGCGGCTTGGCCGTACGCATTGGTGGCCATATTATCAAACCGGGTGTGATTGAAGCCAAAGGCCCTGCACAGGTTGTGATGGGCGCATGGCCGAACGCCGAGCAGACACCGGAGCTGCAGCGACAGTTACAACCGCTGGCGGATACATTGAACGATGCTCATATTCCCACCACATTAACTGACGATATTCAGTATCAATTGTGGCGTAAACTGATCATCAACAACGGTGTAAACCCCCTCTCTGCACTCACGCTGCTGGACACCCAAAAACTCACTCACCATCCGGCCTATGGCAAAGCGGTATACCGCATGATGGAAGAGACCGCTACAGCGGCAAAAGCCGACAATGTCCCGCTGACCAAAGCGGATGTGGATGAGATGTTTGAACTGATCAGTACCTTTGATGCGATCAAGACCTCCATGCTGGTTGATAGAGAAAAGGGTCGCCCTCTTGAACTGGAGGAGATCTGTGGTGCAGTATTGCGCCGGTGCGCCGCTTTGGGCGAAGACGCACCAACGACCGAACTGGTACAAGCCTTGTTAAAACAGGAACTGCAAAACAATGACTCTGAATGATTTTATCAGCCGTATCGGCAACGACAGCGAGCTGGATTTTGAAGACACCATGCAGGTGATCGCTGACAACTACAGCTACACCGCCACTGGCTTTAACAACGGCGACGTACGGAATGACGCCGGCCAGAACGAAGGCAGCTGTAAGATTTTTGCCTTTGCTAAGCTGAACCAGCTGGACCAGGCTCAAACGCTGGCGTGTTTCGGACGTTTTTATCAGGATGTACTGAATACACCGGACGGCACTGACCACGGCAACATCCGTTCATTTATGAGCCATGGCTGGGACGGTATCCGCTTTGATGGCGAAGCATTAGCCTGACTTAGCTGGCGCTTTTCCCTATTAGAAGAGCGCCCAGCCTTCTCTGCTATAATTCCATTCCAGCTTCACCGTGCTTGAGCAAATATGCAAAAAATAGTTCGCTATCATTTGACCTGCATCTAATGATCACTGTTTATACGCACCAGAAAAACATACCTTACTTAATATTGAATAGACTGATATTAACTGTATAAATACAATAGAATTAAACATATTAAATAGCTTTCTCCCGCTGTATCTGGAGTATTTTCTGTGCCATTTAAAACAAGCTATGCTGTCAATACTTCTCTTGTTTTCGTTCTTATTGTTGCTCTCACCGCATTTTTTCTGCACGAGGATGTAGTCTTTCCTGCCAAAGACAATTACGTAACTTCCAGCACATGCGAGGGGTGTCACGACACCCACTACACCTCCTGGCACCAAAATACCCTGCATCCTAAAATGTTTCGGCCTGTTACCACACCTGACGATATTCAAGGGGATTTTTCGACAAACAATCCTGTTGTAACGTTCAAGAAAGAAGAGATTGAATATGTCATCGGGAACAAGTGGGAACAGGTTTACGCTCGCATGATCGACGGCGAGTATTATCCTCTTACCGCAAAATGGATGATCACCACCCAACAATGGGTGCCCTACAAAGTCGACAGCTGGAAAGATACCCCTCTCTCAACCCAATGTAATGGCTGCCATACAACGGGATTCGATCCGGAAACCTTCACATTTTCAGAATTTGGTATAGGTTGTGAAGCTTGCCACGGTCCAGGCCAACAACACGTTAATAACCGCCGCAAGACCGAAAACGACCTTTGCAATACTTGTCATATCAAAGAGGCTCACGCTAAAGGAGACATCGTTGTCTCCACAAAATCTGCGGTCTGCGGACAATGCCACTCCCGTGGAAAACAGCCTTCTGACCATATGCAGACAACATTTAACTTCCCGCTTAACTATCAACCGGGCCAGGAAATCGACGCAAAGTTTCAACCGCTCACTCCAACCGAAGATACACAATCAAAATACTGGTGGGGTTTAGGTTTAGCTAAAAACCGCCATCAGGAGTTTGCAGATTTTTCTGAATCGAAACATAGCAAGTCTTTAGAACTACTGAAGAGCAAACACAGTGAAGCGCGTGGAAAACTGACAGACGAGTGTTTGGAGTGCCACTCACAGGACTACCGTTCCGCACCGGCAGATCAAAAACCAACACTGGAAACAGCTCAGCAAGGCCTGACCTGTGTAACGTGCCACGACTCACATGGTATGGGGCGTCGCTTTCCATCCGTTGCAGTTACGGAAAAGCGTTGCGGCCAATGCCACGCGGACAGCATAAGCTTTAGTGCTGCAGAAAAAGACAGGCCGCATTACCCAGGCCCACCTAGCAGCAAAAGCTGTGCGGACTGTCATATGCCCTACATCGTAAAATCAGGCGGTGCTTATCCTATCCGCAGCCATGCATTTAAGATTGTGCCACCGAAAGCATCCCTAACCTATGACATGCCTAACTCCTGTCAAAATGGTGGCTGCCACAGTGATAAGTCTGTTGAGTGGGCTATCGAGGCTTTCGAGAAACATTACCCTGAATACGATCAAGGGATACGCTAAGTGCCGATAACACGTCTGCCATTCTATCGTCAGATTAGCGTCAAGCTGACTCTCGCTTACCTGACAGTGACCGCCATTATTCTTGCGGCGACAGCCCTGTTTAACGTGCAATTCTCACAAAAAGGTTACGAGCAACTTATTCAGCAACAGTTTCAATCTACCCTACAAGTCAATGAAGATTTTATTGACCAGGTCAGCCTCGCCACCGAAACCTGGGCACAACACCTAGCATCAGAGCCTGAAATTAAAGGCTATTTTATCAGCCAAAATCCATCGGTGATGCCGGTCTATATTCGCCAATATGAAAGTGCCGGACTGCTCCAGTTTCGCACGTTGCTACTGAACACCAACGGTGTGCTGCAGTATGACCTGACGAAGAAAACCCGTACGGGTACAAATTTCATCAGTAATAGTATCGTGCAACAGGTACTGAAAGACGGCCAGCCAAGCAGTGCGATTTTGCATGACGGTAATGAGTTCACCCTGTTCTCAATCGCTCCTGCGCTGCTGGATGGCAAGACTATTGGCCTCGTGATGATAGGCAAAGTGTTGGACCAACCCTTTATCCAGCAGGTCGCGGAAGCAACAGACATTGATATTACAATTGTGCGGGAACGCGCCATTATGGCCAGTACCCTAAAGAATCAGAATGAACCGATACGCGACCTGCCCATTCCCTATCTGGAATACCAGAGACTGTTAGATCACCCTGGAGATTCTGTCGTCAGGACACTATTTGGTGAAACCTACTTTATTTCTGCCAAGCCGTTATCCCGAATGGACGGTCACTTGGCCGGCTCTATTTTCCTTGCAAAATCCCATGCAGGAATGGATGCAGTACGGGAAGAAATCCTAAAGCGCACTTTGTTTATTTTTCTGGCCGGAGCATTAACGGTCATGCTGCTGGGACTGCTTATCTACCGCTACCTAGGCAACATCCGCCAGCTATCTCTGGCTGCCCTGCGCTTTTCAGAGTCTGGTAATTATACTCCGGTACCGATCACCTCCACTGATGAAATTGGCATACTGGCACAGAACTTTAACCAGATGCTATCTACTATTGCCCTAAACAGTAACGAGTTGCAAAAATACAATGACAATCTCGAAGCCGAAGTAGACAAGCGCACACTTCAGCTTCAGACGGCGCTGAATGAATTGGATAAATTCTCTCTGGCTGTAGAGCAAAGCCCCGTTGCAGTCGTCATCACCGACCTACAAGGTAACGTAGAATACACAAACCCCCACTTCTCGCGAACCACTGGCTACACTGCAGAGGAGATCAAAGGCCGGAACTTGCGTCTTCTTAAATCGGGACGGACACCCGATACGGATTATACTGATCTCTGGACGACCATCACATCAGGAAAAGTATGGCGCGGAGAGTTCCATAACCGTGCCAAAGATGGCTCTATGTACTGGGAACGCACAGCGATCACCCCCATTAAATCCCAAGGTAAGATCACCCACTATTTGGGTATGAAAGAAGATATCAGCGCTTACAAAGAGTACGAACAAACCCTGCTAAAACAGGCAA
>NZ_JBFGYC010000358.1:0-4295 GCF_041587635.1 Pontibacterium sp.
ATCCAGAACGACCAGTCAGTATGGTGGTGTCTTATTCTCCCGGTGGTGCTACTGACTTTCAGGCCCGTATCGTAACGATGCTGGCGGGCAAGGAAGACTATCTGGGTCAGCCAATGGTTATCCTGAACAAACCCGGCGCAGGCGGTAAAGTCGGCTGGGATTTTTATGCATCACGCGCCAAACAGGACGGTTATGAACTGGCAGCCTATAACGTGCCTCACTTCATTGCTCAGTCAATTGTCTTCCGCACTAAGTACAACATCGACAATCTGGAACCGATTGCCAACTGGGGTGCAGATCCTGCGGTACTGATTGTGGGTAAAGACAGCCCGTTTGACACTCTAGAAGATCTGATGACCTACGCCCGCAGCAATCCGGGCAAAGTCACCTTCTCAGGTGCAGGTCTCTATGTGGGCCACCATATCGCCTTCCTGCAGTTCGCCCGTGCGACCGGTCTGAAAATGACCTATGTGCCACACAAAGGCGGCACCCCTGCAATGAAGAGTGTAATGGGCGGCCAGGTGGCGGCAGGCTTTAACAACCTGTCCGACGCATACCGCAACCAGGACAGCATCAAGATTCTGGCCGTTGCGGACCTGAACCGTAACACCGAGTTCCTACCGGATGTGGCGACATTCAAGGAGCAAGGCGTTGAAGTTGATGACTCCAGTGTGAACTTCCGCGGCATCATGGCACGCAAAGGCACACCGCCAGAGGTTGTAGATTATCTGGCACAACGTGTTCCTCTGATGTTTGAAGACAAGAAGACACTGAAAAAGATGAACTCTGCTGGCTCTCCCGTCCGTATCATCCCACGTGACGAAGTGATCCGTATGTGGAAAGAGCGCGAAGTCTATCTCAAAGACCTGCTCAGCGATCTGAAGAAGTAATTCTGACCCCGGACCTATGCCGCCTTACCTGAAGGCGCGCGTCCAGCACTAAACATAGCTATTCGTTCTGTCTCTGGCAGTTCGTTTGGCTATGCCACTCATCTATATGAGTAATAAGAGATATATCAGATAAATATCCCTGTCTGGTTCAGTGGAGATTGGAAATGACTACAACAAACGAACAGGCTCAGGTCGCTGAGCTGGTTGCACGAGCACGGAGCGCTCAGGCAATTTTTGACCGCTATTCCCAGACTGAGGTTGATGAAGTCGTCACGGCTGTCGCCTGGGCACTGATCAACCCGGAAAACAACGAGCGACTGGCACGACTGGCGGTAGAAGAAACCGGCCTTGGTAATGTCAAAGACAAAGTCACTAAGAATCACCGTAAAACCCTGGGTCTGCTGCGCGATCTGAAAAACGCCAAAACCGTGGGCATTATTAATGAAGATCCGGACAATGGTCTGGTCGAAATCGGCCGCCCAGTGGGTGTTGTTGGCGTGATCGTACCGTCGACCAACCCCATCGCCACACCGATGAACAACACGCTGAACGCGCTGAAGTGCCGTAACGCGATCATTCTGGCGCCTTCGCCAAAAGGCCAGCCGTCCTGCACCCGCCTGTTGGAACTGGTTTACGCAGAATTAGACCGTGTGGGTGCGCCGCGTGATCTGGTGCAACAACTGCCAACGCCCGTCAGCAAAGCGCTGAGCATGGAGATGCTGAAGCAGGTTGATCTGGTCGTCGCGACCGGCTCCCAGAACAACGTACGTGCATCCTATACCAGCGGCACCCCAGCATTTGGAGTTGGCGCCGGCAACGTATCCGTGATCGTCGATGAAACGGCGGACCTGGCAGCCGCAGCCGCCAAGATAAAAGCGTCAAAAACATTCGACAATGCCACCAGCTGCTCCTCCGAGAACAGCGTCATTATCGTTGATGAAGTGTACGACGCCATGCTGGCCGAGTTCGCCAAAGTTGGTGCGCCGATGCTTGACGCAGATGAAAAGCAAAAATTACAGGACACCATGTGGCAGCACGGCCATCTGAACCGTGAAGTCCTGGCGAAGCCCGTGTCCGACGTGTGCAGTGTGGTCGGCCTTGAACGCGAAGGCTTAGCGGACAGTGCCTTCCTGCTGGTCAGCGAAACCGGTATTGGTGCAGAGGCGCCCTTCAGCGGCGAAAAGATGTCTTTGGTATTGACGGTATACCGTGCCAGTGACTTTGAAGACGCCAAACGTCTGGCCAGCAGTGTCCTCTCCTATCAGGGTAAAGGCCATTCACTGGGGATCCATACCAGCGACCCTGAACGTCCGCAGAATCTGGGTCAGGAGATGCCGGTCTGCCGCATTATCGTGAACCAGCCTCACTGCTTTGCCACCGGCGGTAGCTTTGATAACGGCATGCCGTTCTCTCTGTCTATGGGTTGCGGCACCTGGGGCGGCAACATCACCGATCAGAACGTGCACTACAAGCATTACATGAACATCACCCGTGTTGTACGCACCATCCCTCCGCGCGAAGTCACGGTTGAAGATATCTTTGGCGACTACCAGAGGAAATATCTGTCATGAGCGTAATCTCTTATCAGCCACCGGCTCCCAGTATTCGCGCAGTGATTGACCATTTCGCGTCCAGCCAGCCGATGCAGCCGTTTGCATGCTTTCCTGAAACCGGAAATCAGCTGACCTACGCAGAACTGCAGGGTGCAGCACAAAACTACGGCCGTTACTTCAACGCATTGCAGTTGCGTCAAGGCGATACCATCTCCTTTATGATGGGCAATGGCCAGACTGCGCTTGAGCTGTTTCTGGCAACGCTATATGCCGGTTGTGTCTCCTCACCTTTAAATCCGGCAGCGGGTAAAGATCAGATCGAATATGTACTGGACCATTCCGACAGCAAGATCGTTTTCGTGTCTGAGCAGTACATTGATCTGGTAAAAGCGGCCGCCAGCAAACTGGAGCGCCCGGTAAAAATCATTCTCACGGACGTCGACAGACGACCACGCTGGCCGGTTGAACCCGCCGCTGAACCTCTGCATGCATCAGTATCGGGTGACGATGATGGCTTGCTGATGTACACCTCCGGCACCACGGGTCGGCCTAAAGGCGTTATCCTGACCAATACCAACCTGCTGGCGGGTGGCATGAACACCGCGTGCGCCCACGAGCTGACTCAGGAAGACCGCGCGCTGTGTGTATTGCCGCTGTGTCACATCAACGCTCAGTGCGTCACCGTCATGGCACCACTCGCCAGCGGTGGCAGTGTGATCATGCCCCACAGTTTCAGTGCCTCTTCGTTCTGGAGCTGGGTGATCGAGCACGAAGCGACCTGGTTCAGTGTCGTTCCCACCATTATCTCCTACCTCATGCACCACGAAGGTGAGTTGAAAGGGGAAGACCTGAAGCAAGCACTGGGAAAAGTGCGCTTCGGCCGATCAGCCTCCGCTGCTCTCCCGCCTACGCTGCACGCCGGTTTCGAAGAAAAATTTGGCGTACCGATCGTGGAAACCATGGGGCTGACCGAAACGTCCGCTCAGATACTCTCTAATCCGATGCCGCCAAAAGCCAATAAATACGGTTCTCCGGGTATCGCGTTTGGTACAGAGATCAAAGTCATCAACGAACAAGGCGACACTCAACCCGCAGGGGAAGAAGGCGAACTCATGGTGCGCGGTGATTGTGTCATGCGCTGCTACTACAAAAACCCTGAAGCCACTGACAGTGCATTAGACGCCGATGGCTGGCTGCACACCGGTGACCTTGCCCGCCAGGACGAGGACGGATTTATTTTCATCACCGGCCGCCTGAAGGAGCTGATCATCAAAGGGGGTGAAAACATAGCGCCTCGCGAAATTGACGATGCGCTCTATTCCCACCCGGGAGTGATTGAAGCCGGTGCCGTCGGTATTTATGACGAACACTACGGACAGGAAGTGGTAGCGTGTGTGGTGATCAAACAGGAAGCCAAGGTGTCAGAAGCCGAGTTGATCGACTTCTGCACCGACCGGCTTGGCAAGGTAAAAACACCGCGCAACATCTACTTCTTCGACGACCTCCCCAAAGGTCCGTCCGGAAAAGTACAGCGCCTGAAACTGGTCGATCAGCTCAAAGCCAGAAACGAACTGCGCTAGACATGCCTCAATTGCACTTCCTGAAATAGCTGGAAATCCCAGCCGGGATACCCGAGCAAAGGGTGTTAAACAATTTCCCGGGGCGTCGGCCGGACGCCCCGTCCGATCAACGCCTTGTTTAGCACCACCCTCCCGGCTTTTGGATTTCACCACCGGACTTCAACGTCTTCGATAAACGTTGTAGCTCCGGTTTTTTTGTTTATATACCGCGACTTCAGCGTCTATTGGGATAAGAGAGAATTACGAGGCTCAACGTAGGTTGGGATGAGCGC
>NZ_JBFGYC010000359.1:0-4295 GCF_041587635.1 Pontibacterium sp.
CCATATAGAGTTACACATAATAGGTTGCTGACGGGGTGGGGAAACGAACGTCATCGATCCGAGTGGTAAGTCTGCCCGTGTGGGCATATTCCCGCTATAGTCTGATGACTCATGACTATCCGAATTGTATCCAGAGGTATTTAATGCGGTTTCTTTTTCTGCTGTTCATTATTGTTCCTATCATCGAGATCACGTTGCTGATTCAGGTGGGTCAGGCGATTGGTGCTTGGTATACCGTGGGTTTGGTGGTGATGTCTGCATTTGTGGGTGTCAATATGCTGCGTTACCAGGGGCTTTCTACGTTGGCACGGGCTCAGCAGCGGGCAAATCAGGGAGAAATACCCGGCAGTGAAATGGTTGAGGGTATTGTGTTGGCGGTGGGGGGAGCGTTATTGGTGACGCCCGGCTTCGTAACCGATGTGATTGGTTTCTGTTGCCTTATTCCGTATACCCGTCAGGGACTTGCCAAAGCGATGATCAGCCGTTTCACCGTGGTGGCTATGCATCATCAACAGTCTCCTTTTATGGGAGCGGGTTTTCCCCCATCCGGAAGTCAGCCTGATTCACCGCCTGATGCCCCAGAGGGTGATACCAAATACAGTGATTCGCCATTTAAGAAAGATAAGCCATCCCGGCCACAATCCGGTGATGTGATTGATGGCGAATACCACCACAAAGACTAAGTTGCAAAAAAAAAATCAAAAATTCTATGGGTTGGGTGTTGAAATCATTTTTACCGGCCCCATCTAGGAAACAACCGCCTAAGGATGCTAGAACCATCCGGGCTTAAAACAAATAACATATTGTTTTTCGATCAGTTAGATCAGGAGAATGAACAGATGAAAATTCGTCCACTTCACGACCGTGTTGTTATTCGTCGTAACGAGGAAGAAGCTACCACTGCTGGTGGTATCGTACTGCCAGGCGCTGCTGCAGAAAAACCTAACCAGGGTGAAGTAGTTGCAGTTGGCGAAGGCCGTGTTCTTAACAGCGGTGACGTTCAGCCACTGACTGTTAAAGTGGGTGATACAGTTTTGTTTGGTGGTTACGCAGGTTCCAACACCGTTAAAGTTGGTGGCGAAGAACTGCTGATCATGACCGAAGGCGAAATTTACGGCGTACTGGAAGACTAATAGTCTCCAGGTTACCTATCGTTTTTTTAAGAATTTATCGATTACGGGATTATTTGAATCATGGCTAAAGACGTACGTTTTGGTGATGACGCTCGTCAGCGCATGCTGGCTGGTGTAAACATTCTGGCAGACGCTGTAAAAACCACTCTGGGCCCTAAGGGTCGTAACGTTGTACTGGACAAAGCGTTCGGTGCACCTACCGTGACTAAAGACGGTGTATCTGTTGCCAAAGAGATCGAGCTGGAAGAAAAGTTCGAGAACATGGGCGCACAGATGGTTAAAGAAGTGGCGTCTCAGGCGAACGATGTAGCGGGTGACGGTACTACAACTGCAACCGTACTGGCTCAGGCTATCGTTAACGAAGGTCTGAAATCTGTTGCTGCGGGCATGAACCCAATGGATCTGAAACGCGGTATCGACAAAGCATCTGCTGCTGTTGTTGAGCAGCTGCAGGCAATGGCTGTGCCATGTGCTGATTCTAAAGCGATCGCACAGGTAGGTACTATCTCTGCAAATGCTGACTCTCAGGTTGGTGAGATCATCGCTGAAGCGATGGAGAAAGTCGGTAAAGAAGGTGTTATCACCGTAGAAGAAGGTTCCGGCCTGGAAAACGAACTGGATGTTGTAGAAGGCATGCAGTTTGACCGCGGTTACCTGTCGCCTTACTTCATCAACAACCAGGACAACATGAGCGCTGAAGTTGAGCAGCCATTCATCCTGTTGGTTGATAAAAAGATCTCCAACATCCGTGATCTGCTACCGGTACTGGAGCAGGTTGCTAAGTCTTCCCGTCCACTGCTGATCATTGCAGAAGACGTTGAAGGCGAAGCGCTGGCAACTTTGGTTGTGAACAACATGCGCGGTATCGTAAAAGTTGCTGCTGTTAAAGCTCCGGGTTTTGGTGATCGTCGTAAAGCTATGCTGGAAGACATCGCGATCCTGACTGGCGGTACTGTGATCTCTGAAGAAGTTGGTCTGAGTCTGGAAGGTGCAACTCTGGAACAGCTGGGTCAGGCGAAACGTGTTTCTATCACTAAAGAGAACACCACAATCGTTGACGGTGTTGGCGCTGCGGATACTATCGAAGCACGCGTTAACCAGATCCGTGCGCAGATGGAAGAGACCTCTTCTGATTACGACCGTGAAAAACTGCAGGAGCGCGTAGCGAAACTGGCAGGCGGTGTTGCAGTTATTAAGGTAGGAGCTGCGACTGAAGTTGAAATGAAAGAGAAGAAGGCACGCGTTGAAGACGCACTGCACGCTACACGTGCTGCTGTTGAAGAAGGCGTAGTACCTGGCGGTGGTGTTGCACTGATTCGTGCGCTGGATGCTGTTGCTGAGCTGGAAGGTGATAACCACGATCAGCGCGTTGGTATCGAGCTGGCATTCCGTGCGCTGGAAGCGCCACTGCGTCAGATTGTTGGCAACTGCGGTGAAGAAGGTTCTGTTATCGTATCCAACATCCGCGAAAAAGGTGAAGGTAACTACGGTTACAATGCCGCTTCCGGTGAGTACGGCGATATGATCGAAATGGGTATCCTTGACCCTGCTAAAGTAACCCGCTCTGCGCTGCAGGCGGCTGCATCGGTTGCGGGTCTGATGATCACAACTGAAGCGATGGTTGCTGATAAGCCAGCTGAAGGTGGTGCGCCAGGCATGCCTGATATGGGCGGTATGGGCGGCATGGGCGGTATGGGCGGCATGATGTAATCACAAGCCCTTTGTGAACCTTGATAAAAGCCCCGCAATTGCGCAATGCTGTTCACTTTAGAGGAGCAGCTTTACGATCCACTGGATAACGGGTTTTTGATATCTTCACTGTCCGAGGCGTTGTTCGCCTCGGACGCCTCTTTAAAAACAGGCCACCAATGCCTGATCTCAACTCCGATAGCCTTCGTCCTGTGCCGGATACCGGGTTAGCTGCAGCCATCACTATCAGTTGAACTGCAATGTATTGGCATACAGATTTAAATCTTATTTCGGATGGCCTTCTATCAAAGGCGATTGCTGCCTGAGAGGCCTCTCTTCTGATTACGTTATAAGTCAGTAAAAGGCCCCAAACTTCTTGATAGATCAACTCGACTTTCTTGCTGCGCAACGTGATTGCATTGTGTTGCATTGAGCTCTTAATATCGCGAAAACCAAGCTCTATCTCCCATCGTTCTTGATATAACCCC
Source organism: Pontibacterium sp. (assembly GCF_041587635.1). NCBI lineage: Bacteria > Pseudomonadati > Pseudomonadota > Gammaproteobacteria > Oceanospirillales > Oceanospirillaceae > Pontibacterium > Pontibacterium sp. Next base: position 3,311 of record NZ_JBFGYC010000359.1, read on the forward strand.
GCAATAGCTTTTGCGCTATATGTTTCTACCGGCAAGGATGTGAAGACAGTTTTCATGCCATCTTTGACTTTATAGCTGACTTCCCGTACCTCCCAATATTCGGGTAGCTCCGGGTTTTTCTTTCGGGCCTGGGGTGAGACTTTCATCTTTACCAGCCGATCATTTTTTCCGTACCTTTGCAGCTCTTCTCGCACAAGCTTTTTGCGTTCAGGGATGAGCCAGTGACGGTTTTTACCTTGTCGTGATACGTTGAGCAGTAAATTAGCCCCCCAAAAGCCTTTATCGAATAAGGTAACGGAGTTGTCAGGTATTTGATGTAAAAACTCGTCAGCGAGTCGCATTTCGCTACGGCGGTAGGGGCTAATCTGAGCATCAACAACAATATGCGATCTCACATTCATGAGTGCCACGAGCCGCATCATTGGGAAAGGTGTTTGGCGTTTTGTCGATGTATTCCCCGAACCGAAGTGTTCACGTAATTCGGGTGTATCAGGTGTTCTGAACAATGCCCCGTCTACAGCAAAGACTTGCAGCCCTTGCCACTCATCGCCTGTGTACCGTTCGCGCCCCCATTGACGCCCTGTTTGGCGAAATAACCACTCCACGGGCTGTGGGCCTAGTCTTTTACGGGCCTCGGTCACACCACTTTTTGCAAGTAAGCTGGCTGAAGCAAGGCCTTGCGCACAAATATTCAAGCGTCGAGCGACTTCATGAACGGGCTCATCACGGAAGATCGCCATACCCAGCACAAGCCACAGCACTTGATCTGACGGCAGGCGTCTACGGCGAATGGTTGCTTTGTCAGATAGGTTTAAAGCCGATTCAACCCATTCAACTGGAATATTATGAGTAAATGTACTCAAGTCTGAGAAATTGAAAAGTTCACCAAGGTCGATAAGGGATTGTTGAAAAGGCATAAAAAAATCCGATGCTGATAACAACATCGGATTTTCTACTAAACCTGCTTTTACCTCAAATGCTTAAG
>NZ_JBFGYC010000360.1:0-4284 GCF_041587635.1 Pontibacterium sp.
AATTTTGCAGATCCGAGTGATCGCACAAGTCAGGAAGAAGAGTTTAGCCTTGAACTCCGTACTCGTGATCGCGAACGCAAGCTGATCCGGAAAATTGACGAAGCAGCAGAACGCATAGAAGCCGACGATTATGGGTACTGCGATGCATGCGGTATCGAAATTGGTATCCGTCGACTCGAAGCACGCCCAACTGCGACCCTTTGTATCGACTGTAAAACACTCGCAGAGATCAAAGAGAAACAGGTCGGCGGCTAGTCGATTTGAGATGTCTGACCGGATCACCGGTCGGACGGCTCTTTTGATACTCTGTGAATTACGTCGGACGTTTTGCCCCATCTCCTACCGGCTTGCTGCACTTTGGTTCATTACTCGCAGCACTCGCCAGCTATCTTGATGCGCGCGCCAATGATGGTGATTGGTTGTTACGTATTGAGGATCTCGACCCGCCACGCGAACAGACCGGTGCCTGTGCCAGCTTTCCCACAACCTTAGAAGCTTTTGGCCTGTATTGGGATGGCGAGCTAACACATCAAAGTGAACGCCACGCTTATTACCAGAATGCACTGCAGCGCTTACTGGAAAATGGTGATGCCTATCGTTGCGACTGTTCCCGAAAGCAGTTACTGGAACGCAGCGGCAGCCCTGTTTATGATGGCTTTTGCATCGAAAAATCCCCTTCCCCGGACAAAGACGCCGCGATACGTGTGCACTGCCCTGACACGATCACCCGCTTCCTTGATCTGATTCAGGGTCCGCAAACCTTTGACCTCCCCAATACAGCCGGGGATTTCGTCGTATTCCGTAAAGACGGCCTCTTTGCGTACCAATTGGCGGTCGTCGTTGATGATCATCTACAGGGGATTACCCATGTGGTACGCGGCAGTGATCTGCTACCGGAAACCCCAAAACAGATCCATTTGCAGGACCTGCTAGGCATCGATCCTCCGCGGTATGCGCATATCCCTGTCGCGGCAAACAGCGACGGTCAGAAGCTCAGCAAACAAACTTACGCCACCGCACTCAATCTGGAACACCCTGTACCTCAACTCATTGAAGCCCTTCATTTTCTGAATCAGTCACCCGACCCGGTCTTAGTTGATGCCAGCGTGGATGAATTGTTGAAATGGGCTGTCACAAACTGGAAGATGGAGCAGGTAGCCCCCGTTCTGCAACAGATCCGTACGTCGTAAGGGACCATACATGTATTTCCATCGCTTGCTTCTTTTGCTGCTGCCCGCGGCGTATGTTCTGGCACCACTGATTATCAACTGGTGGCAAGAGATGGACGGCCCCTGGTTTCGGCCTTTTGTGGTCTGGATCGGCGTCGTGATAGCAGCCATCATTATCGAGCAGAGACGCCAACATGCTTGACCTGTCCCAACTGTTTTTAATCGGCTTTGCATACCTCGCCTTTCTTTTTGGTACCGCCTACCTGACTGAGCGCAATTTGCTACCGGCGCGACTGGTCCGCCATCCGCTTACGCATGTGCTGTCTATTGGCGTATATGCCAGCGTCTGGACATTCCATGGCGCTTTTGGTCTGGCATCGGAATCCGGCTACCTCTATCTGGCCTCTTATCTCGGGGCCGTTGGCGCCTTTATTTTGGCACCGGCCCTGCTGATCCCCATTCTGAGGATCACCCGTACTTACCAGCTCAGCTCGCTGGCTGACCTGTTTGCTTTTCGGTTCCGCAGCGGTGCCGTAGGCACAATCACCACCATTCTGACGGTCATGGCGACGATGCCGATGATCTCGATTCAGATTCAGGCGGTCGCAGACAGCCTCTATATTTTTAATCAGCAGTTTACCGTCAGTCAGTTTGCACTCGGCTTTTGCTCTGTTCTGGCGCTGTTTTCCATTCTGTTTGGTGCCCGGCACGCCACCTTACGTAACAAACATCCCGGCCTCGTTGTAGCCATGGCCGTGGAATCCTTGATCAAACTGATCGCACTGGTGGCGATTGGTCTGTACGCCTTTTTTTCCATTCTTGGCGGGCCAAGCGGGCTGGAAAGCTGGCTACTGGCCAACCCTGACCAGCTAGCCGTACTGAACACGCAGTTTGATGCTGAGATCTGGCGTACGTTACTGATTGCGTTCTTCAGTGCGGCGGTCGTTATGCCTCATATGTTCCATATGATGTTCACCGAAAACAGCTCAGACGAAACGCTCTATAAAGCCACCTGGGGCATGCCACTGTTTCTGTTTTTATTGGCGCTCGCGGTCCCTCCCATCTTGTGGGCGGGCATGAGCCTCGGTGCAGGAGGAAATCCTGAGTTTTTACTGCTGTATCTGGGTATGCATCTGGATTCTGAATGGCTGACCGTTCTGGCCTTTATCGGCGGATTGTCTGCCGCCAGCGGCATTTCGATTGTGGCCACTGTTGCGATGGCCTCAATGCTGCAGAACCATATTTTGTTACCTATGGTCCCGTTTCCGGATACCCGTCGTTTTTATACCTGGGTGCTATGGTTACGCCGCAGTCTGATGATTTTGATCTTGTTTGGCTGTTATTTGTTTTATCAGAAAATAGGCAGTTTCTACGACCTGCACCAGCTAGGAATCATCGCAGTTGTAGCCTTCCTGCAGTTTCTACCCGCCCTGTTGGTCACCTTGTTCTGGCAGCGCGCTAACCGCTGGGGCGTAATTTGTGGACTGTTGGTCGGCATGGGCGTGTGGATGTACACCATGCTGTTCCCGTTGTTGGGGCCTATTGATCCGATGGTGGCGGATACATTCCGCGTTGAAGAATATGACCCGGATACCGCTGCGGTACTGGCGCTGGTGCTGAACGCACTGACATTGACACTGATTTCCCTGTTCACGGAACAAAATGCGGAAGAGGAACATGCCGCCAGCGCCTGCCTGCTGAACGTACTGCAACGCCACTCCACCACCAGCCTGACCGCGACCCGGATTGAAGATTTTCAGGAACTGCTCTCCCCACGTGTAGGCCAGGATGCGGCACGACGTGAAATCCAGAGCGCACTCGATCAACTGGCCCTGAAACCCGGCATGTTACGTCCGGTCGATCTCTTACGCTTACGGACACAGCTTGAACACAACCTGACGGGACTGCTTGGCCCGGTAGAAGCAGCCACCTTGCTCAGCCCGCTGGACCACAGCAGTCAGACCGCAGGTATCCGCACACTGGCGAGCGGTCGTAACGTACATCTGATGGAAAGTCAGCTGGAAACCTATCAGGTACAGCTTACCGGCCTGGCGGCTGAGTTGGATGAACTGCGGCGCTATCACCGCCTGATCCTGCAACGGCTGCCCGTCGGTGTTTGCACCCTGGATAACACCGGCGAAATTCTGTTCTGGAACTCAGAGATGGAACAAGTGACCGGGATCACCGCAGCGGATTGCGCGGGTATTCCTCTGAGCCGACTGCCCTCTCCATGGGGCACTCTGCTGGGGAACTTTGCCCAATCCCCGCTGGCCCACGAAGTCGCCGAACCCATCCATCTGAACAGCCAGTCACACTGGTTTGCACTACACAAAGCGCTGCTGAGCGAAGAAAGCACCAGCGGAATGGTCATCCTGCTCGAGGACGAGTCAGAGACTCGATTGCTACAAAACCGGCTGGCCCACAGCGAACGCCTCTCCTCAATTGGCCGTTTTGCAGCAGGGGTCGCTCACGAAATTGGCAATCCCGTCACCGGTATCGCCTGTCTGGCACAAAATCTGAAGCTCGAAACTGATAACGAAGAGATTCTGGAAACCGGCGATCAGATCGTCGACCAGACCAAACGTATCAGCCGCATTGTGCAGTCATTGGTACGTTTTGCCCGTGGCGGACAGAGTGATAGCGAAATTGCACACGAATCCGTCAACTTACGCCATTGTTTTGATGAGGCAATTCATCTCGTCTCTCTCGATAGCCGCGGTAAATTTCAGCAATACCTGAACAATGTCGCACCCGGCCTGCACGTATGGGGAGATCCGCAGCAACTGATCCAGGTTTTTGTAAATCTGCTGAATAATGCCTGCGACGCCTCAGAAGATTACAACCATATATGGATCGACGCCGACAGTAGCGGCGAAACCATTTCGATCGCTGTCACCGACGAAGGCACCGGAATTCCGCCGGAATGTCAGGACAAATTGTTCGAACCTTTCTTTACCACGAAGGACCCGGGTAAAGGAACTGGACTTGGCTTACCACTGGTCTACAACATAATAGAGGAACATTATGGTAGTATTGAGATTATTAGCCCTGCCAACAACAAGCAGAATAAAGGCACTCGCGTGGTAATCACATTGCCGTTCCATATTGGAGACGA
>NZ_JBFGYC010000361.1:0-4265 GCF_041587635.1 Pontibacterium sp.
CGACGGATCAGCTTACATTCGCGATGTGAACAAGGCGCTGGAATGGGATCTGCCTACCGATGGCCCTAAAACCATCAATGGACTGGTTACAGAGACGCTGGAATCGATCCCCGATGCCAACATCTGTATGCGACTGGGACGCTACCAGCTGGAAACGCTGCAGATCAGCGACAATCTCATCAAGACTATTCGTGTCAGTTGTAACGGCACCAAAGACCCAGACGACGAATAGCACCGCTTAAATAAAAAAGGCCTCGCGATCGCGGGGCCTTTTTTTCTCTGCTCGTCGAAGACCGAACACACACCACGCGCTTCAATCTATCGCAAGCTTGAGTTCAACACTTTCAATCTTGTCATTCATCGTTTGCGAACGATCTGTCCGGGTGCCCACCCGCATTGAGGTGGATACTCTTGGCGCGCCCATCTCATGCACAACTTCGTGGCAACGTTTGACCGCCGCAAACACCTCATCCCATTCGCCTTCGATATTGGTTCCGTAGGCATGCATCTGATGTTCGAGTCCTGCATCGTTCAACACCCGCTGACACGCAGCCACGTATTCAGACACGGAAACCCCAACACCCAACGGAATCACACAAAGATCAATCATCACCTTCACGGATTTATCTCCTCAGATACCTGTTTTGCAATATAACCCGGGATATCAGCAGATATCCCCCTGCTCACGGCGTGCTACTTTCTGCAGCACCTCTCGCTTCTGTGCATCGGTCATCACACCCCATTCACCAATTTCTATTCCGTGGCGGTGACAGGCAATACAGATGTCATTTTCATCCAGTGCACAGACACCCACACAAGGACTGCGCACCGGTTTTTTTATATCACTCATCAAACTTCCTGCGGTTTAAAGTCTTTCAGGAAGCGACGCATATTGTCCACATAATGCTCAGAGTTGGCTTCCAGAGCTTTCAGTTGCTCATCATTGAGCAAACGCTTAATTTTTGCAGGCGAACCCACGACCAGCGAGTAATCCGGAATCTCCATGCCTTCGGGAACCAGCGCATTCGCACCGATCAGACAACCTTTCCCCACTTTCGCACCGTTCAATACCACCGCGCCAATCCCTACCAGCGAGCAATCACCGATCGTGCAACCGTGTAACATCGCCTGATGGCCGACCGTCACATTGGCACCGATCTCCAGCGTAAACCCCGGATCAGTATGCAACACAGCACCGTCCTGGATATTCGTGCCTTCACGGATGATGATCGGATCGTTATCGCCCCGGATCACCACGTTAAACCAGACACTCGTGCGATCATGTAACTCCACGTTACCAATCACGGTGGCATTCTCGGCGATGAAGTGTTCTTCACCGATCAGTCGGACCTGCTGCCCTTCCAGCGTATATAACATTCATTCACTCCTATCGGTGTTCCGGCCGTGGTTTCATCGGAATCTGTGCATCAAACCCAACATTGAGCAGCTCTGCCAACATATACGCGGTTAACCCCCATATAAGATACCCTTCAAACTCCCACGCGGGCACATAATGGGTAACGTCGGTTAAACGTATAGCGTCCGTACGTCGACGCGGGTCACTCATCAGGTAAGTCAGAGGCACGCGGAAGATGGCGTCCAGCTCATCCGGGTTGGCTTTCAAACTGACATCATGGGGCACAATACCGACCCAGGGCGTCACCTGCAGTCGGTTTTTGGACATCACTTGTCCCAGCGGTGCGATAACATCCACCTGTTCAGGGTTTAAACCGACCTCCTCTTCCGCTTCTCTTAAGGCGGTATATAACAGATCAGGATCTGTCAGGTCGTGTTTGCCACCGGGAAAAGCAACCTCTCCACTATGACTGGACAGGTGTACTGAACGTTGCGTCAGAATGACTTCCGGTTCGCTCGGATGGTCCGTCAGCGCAATCAATACACTGGCTTTCGGCTGATCCGACGAAAAGCGTCGCGGCGTATAGCTGGTCAATCGGTCTCTAAGATTTTGTAACATAATCCAATGGACACAAGGGGTTTCCGTTCATGATAACCTTGTCCCTGTGCCTCTGCCCACCTTAAAATAGAAAGCACTTCTTTAAAGGATAGATGATGAATTTCTGTAGCCACTGCGGGAACAGCGTACATATTGCCATTCCGGAAGGTGACAACCGTCCACGTCATATCTGTGACGGCTGCGGCACCATTCACTATCAGAACCCGCGTATTATTGCAGGGTGTTTACCGGTATACGAAGATAAGGTACTGCTGTGTCGGCGCGCTATTGAACCCCGACTGGGTTACTGGACGCTGCCCGCCGGGTTTATGGAAAATGGCGAATCGACCGAACAGGCCGCTCTGCGCGAAACCTATGAAGAGGCCTTTGCCGAGGTTGAACTCGAAAGCCTCTACACGGTGACCTCCATTCTGCATGTGAATCAGGTACAGATGTTTTATCTGGCCCGCATGGATAAACCGGAATACGCTATCAGCTCCGAGTCGCTCGAAGTGGAACTATTTAGCGAAGACGATATCCCTTGGGATGACCTGGCCTTTCAGACGATCCGTAATGCATTGAAGCTATATTTCGAAGATCGGAAAGCGGGCCTATATCCTCTAAGACACATCTCACTAGATGCCAGTGATACCCAGAAATTCCGCACTGATTGCCACCACAACAGCGCCGCTGACTGATTCAGATATCCGCCAGTTGCCACACATCGTATGCCACCTCTTCATAGGGGTGGGCGCGCTTTAAAGTCTCAACGGCCAAGCGGATAAGCTGATCGCTGCAGACCATCTCCACCTTCCACTCAGGTAAGCGTTCGACAGTATCCAGTGCACCAATATGTGGATCACTGCCCGCCAATGGACGAAACTGCCCTTCACCTAAGGTTTGCCAGCAGCAGCTATCGTAGTTGCCGATCTTACCCACACCCACATCAAATAGCGCCTGTTTCACCGTTTCAAGCTGCTCCTGCGGCACAAAAAAACTAAGCTTATACACTCACGATTCCCCTTATCCAAACGCCTGAATCACCCGTATCGTTCTATAGCCCCGACATATCACTCTGCAGCATTTCAGCGCCACTGGCGATGCTCGCGTGCCCCCGGATGATACCTGTTACGATCATAGCCGCGATTGTGATGCCGTTTCCAGCGGTGTGGATAACTCCGGTGAGGACGGTAGTGATTTCGAAAATGCGGCCGGTAATGCGGGCGATAGTGATGCCTGTTATAACGCTTGTAGTGATGACGGTAGCGGTAGTGAGAAGGATAACTGTAGCCATAGCCCGGACCGCCAAAGTAGAGATCTATCCGTCCATGTCGCCCGATAGGGGCGTGAATACCAAAATCGAGATAGATGCGTGCAAGCGGATCGATGGTAGCAGAGTCCTGATCATCAGCGCCCCAGGGGGATGCCTGAACAGGGATGGGAATATCTTGCTGAACCTCCTGTCCGGGATACCCCAGACTGGCTTCAACATCCGTGCTTAGGATCAGCGCAGACAGGCCCAAAACGAGTAACGTTTTCATGGGACACCTCTTAGCCGAATCTGTCTTACCTTGTCAGTTATACCGCGCTAAGTCTTAATCAGAGGTGAACAGATCCCGGATATCGGCCGCCAGTGTTTCTGCGCTGAGCTGTACGGGTGGTGACAGCGGCTGATCTGATTCCAGGTGGGCAAGCTGGACCAGAAATACATGGATGGGCGGCAATGTAATCTGGCATGCGTCAGCCAGCTGAAGTGTTTCAATTAACCCGATACCATGTGAGGTGATACTGGCCAGACGAGGCTCCCTCAGCAGCTGTACAGCATCCAATTGATGTAATGTACCGGGCACTTCCCCCATGTCTGCCGCATCAATGACCCAGATGTGATCTGCATCCTGCAGATAGGACAATAGTGCCGCACCCGGCCTGTCCAACACCACCAGCTCTACTGACTCAGGCACAGTCTGCCGTTGCAGCAAGTCAACCACGACCCAACCAAAGGTATCGTCTCCATGAGGCGAGCCAAGCCCAATGATCCGTACGTTCTTCAAGAACGCACCGTCGTCAGCTTCAAAAAGTGGGTGGCACAGGAGATACAAGGATCGTAGTTACGCACGACTTTTTCGCAGTGCAAACGCAATTCATCTTCACTGCGATCCAGACCAAACAGTTGCAGCGATTGATGCAGGTCTTCCTCAATCCGCGCCTGATTTTGACTGGTGGGCGGAACAATCTTGGCAGCTCGGACAATACCCGATTCATCCAGCTGATAGCGGTGCCAAAGCAAGCCTCTGGGTGCCTCACTCCAACC